>JAFOJB010000579.1 GCA_017420455.1 Blautia sp. | reverse complement strand
TGCGGATCCGTCCGGGCTACCGCTCTCATCCTCTGCCGGATACATATCCTGTCAGATGCGGTGATTTCGTGCTTCCATTCATTTCTGAATTCTGCACCCATCCTTTTTTCCTCCTGTCGTGTCCATCTTTGATCCCATGCAAAGAGTTCATTCCGCTGAACAGTCTTTTTGCCCTGAAATCATCTGTGGCGTGTTTTCTGTCTGTCTGATTCTGTGTTATCTTACCGGGAAAATTTGAAAAAGAATTGTTTGTTGTGTGAAAAATAAGTGAAAAAAAGAGACCGTGAACCAAAGGAAAAACTCCTCTTTGTTTCACGATCTCCGTTTTTTTACAATGTGAGTCTCCTTCAGGTGTAATTCCCTGAAGAGTTTACATCGACGAATGACGGCGCTGCGTGCCAGTGGCACGCGTTTAGCGCATGACCGAGCCGGAAGGCGAGACCAACGCAGCCTGGGCGGATTCAGACGCGCCAGATGTAAAGGTTATTTATGGACAGTTCCTTATTTCTTTACCGTGCTGACACTCAGACAGCCTTCCAGATAGTCAGAATGTTCTGGCTGTCCTTATACTCATATTGCATATCATCCATACTCTTCTTCACCATATAGATCCCAAGTCCGCCGATGGCTCTCTCCTCTACGGACAGAGTGATATCCGGATCGGCTTTTTCCAGCGGATTATAGGGAATCCCATGGTCGATAAAGGTTATCCTGGCTCTGCGGGGATCATCATCCAGCGAGAACTGAATGGTGGCGGGACCGACTTCCGGCGTATAGGCATAGTTCGCAATATTGACAAACAACTCTTCCACAGCCACATCGATCTGCATCTGTGTTTTCATAGGACACTCGATCTCTTCCAGCCGGGTGTCGATAAATGCCAGTACTTCATCAAGATTATCCAATTTCGCTTCTACATTCAACTCGTCGATTTTACTCCCCTCCCGTCCCAGATATTTAAGAGCCAGCATTGTAATATCATCAAACTGAGGTGCTCCCTGCATAAAGCCATTGATACAATCCATGACATTGTCAAGAAGCTCACCGGGTGTTGCATCCGGATCCCGGTTCAGCGCTTCCAGCATCCGGTCTGTTCCGAGCATTTCGTTCTCGCTGTTTGTCGCTTCCGGAACGCCATCCGTATATACAAACAGAGTATCCCCCGGGTGCATTTCAAAACTGCGCTGCCGGAAGGTGAGATCCTCCATGGTTGCCAGTGCAGGAGAATGGCGGTAGACGACCAGTTCATGCTCAGAACCTACTCTTCGGATCACCGGATGCTCATGTCCTGCGTTTGCAGCCACTCCCTGTCCTGTGGAAAGATTCAGGATGCCCAACCAGACCGTGACAAAAAGCTCCGCTTCATTTCCCTCACAAAGCTGCGCATTCACATTTGTCAGGATGTCGCTGGGCTCATCCCCTCTCAGCGCCCGGTTTTTGATCAGGGTCTTGGCGATCACCATAAAGAGAGCTGCGGGAACTCCCTTGCCGGATACATCTGCCATGACCATGGCCAGATGATCCTCATCCACCAGGAAGAAATCGTAAAAGTCGCCTCCTACCTCCTTGGCAGGCTTCATGGAGGCCGCAAGCATGATATCATCCCGATCCGTAAACATGGGATAGATCTTTGGAAGCATATCCTCCTGGATCTGGGTCGCGACATTCAGCTCCGCCCCGATCCTCTCTCTTTCCGCCGTGACGGTGGTCAGATTGTGCAGCGTATCCACGATACGCCTCTGCATGGTCTCCACATCATCGCAGAGCTCCCCGATCTCATCCCGCTTATTCAGCCTCAGCTCCAGAACATGGGATTTTTTATAATCCCCATCGTCTGTGGGAGCGAAGCCCCGAAGGCCTTTGGTCAGCTTTTCCAGCGGAGCCGTGACCGCCCGCCGGATCAGGAAGATACTGATGACAGAGAAAAGAAGGATGAAGAGACAGCCGAACAGGATCATCCTGCGCAGGAAGGAATACCGTTCTGCCATGACCTCCCGCATGTCAAGATCCGCTCCTACGGAGGCTACCGCTTTTCCTTCCGAGTTGAGCACCGGCTCATATGCGGAACAGATCCAGCCATAGGCGCCGTTGCTGACCACAGGATCGATATGGATGTCTCCCACCAGATGGGAAAATTCCTTTTCGCTCTCCTCCACGAGCCCCGTATAATAATAGGTCTCGTCCGGATCTACCAGATAGAGCGTGGTATCCCGCTCCGCATCCGATTCCACATACAGATACCGTACTCCAAGATCATCCCGAAGCTGTGCCAGGAAATCCCGGGTTTCCACATATTTTTCCCAGAATCCGTTTTCCTTCAGCCAGTCCTCGATGAGCTGTTCATCGTCGTTCGCCTCGGCTTCATCCCGAATCGCCGCATATTCCGGTGTTTTTACCGCTGCAAGAAGCTCCTCCAGGAAATCCCCGTCTACAAGCTTCGATACCGTCCTGGCAATTTCCGTAGTCTCATTTTTGAAATAATCATCTACATGCCAGCTATGATTGAAAAAGCTTGTGATGATCGTCGTACCAACCGCCACCACCAGAATGATGGCGATAAACAACACCGTTTTGATACCCAGCCGTAATGTTCTTTTCCTGTTTTTCATATCAGATCACCACCGTCAGTACATTAAACGATTTATTTCTTCTGTAGAAGAACTGCTCCGCTTTGTTCTTTACCACCAGAATACCGATGGAATCCATGAATTCCTCCTCGATCTCAGTATCGGAGATCCTTTCCGTCCGCATATCGAAGGGATTGAACTTCTGCGCGCTGTTCCGGATCAGAAGAGTAAATTTTCCATCCGTTTCTGCCACCAGAGTCACCTGAATATACTCATTTTTATTTCCCGTGAAGGCCTTGGCGATGGTTGCCATACAGATCTCTTCCACGGCCATGGACAACAGGTTCCCCTGTTTCATGCTGGCGCCGTTTTCCTCGCAGAAGCTTTCCGTCTTCTCCAGAAGATTGGCGATTTCATGATTATCGTTCTCCAGGGTGATGGAAAGCACCGGAACCTCTTCCAGGACATCGAAGTTTTTCGTCAGATAGATCGCCAGAGCCCCAAGAAGCACGCTTCCGATCTCCGTCGCCGGGAAAATATCCCAGAAATGCTCTGTATAAAAGCGTCCGACCAGGACCGTCAGCGGAAAAAGAACCATAAAAGTCCGGAAGCCTGTAAGGAGCCCGGCCAGCTGCTCTCTGTCCACAGACTGGTAGAAATTCACAAGGATCAGGATCACTCCGGCTATCGGCGTCGATATACAGAAAATCCGGATCGCCGGTATTGCCACAAGGAGCGAAGCCTCATCAACGATTCCGAAGAGCCCGACCACCTGACGGGCAAAGACAGCGATCAGGGCAGAGACAACTGTCCCGCTCAGCACTCCCCAGAAAAGCGCCAGTCTGGTGATATAGGAAAGGCTCAGCTTGTCCTTTTCCTCATAGAATGCCGAAGCAAGAGGCTGCAGAGCCGCTCCGGCTCCCTCATACAGCGCATATGCCACATAGGAAACATTCATCACCACATCAAATACCGCCACGTAAAGCGAGCCGCTCGCTCCGGCGTATTTCATCAGCAGATTGTTTGCGGTGGCAAGAAACAGAAACTGAAAAAGGTAGCGGATCGATGAGGAAACACCGGTCCGAAAGGCAGGAAAACACTTTCTGATGCTGATGACCGGTTTTGTCAGCCGCAGAATACCTTTCTTTCTGAAAAAATGGATCGAGCAGATCCCGGTATTGATCAGCTGGGAAATGATCGTCGCCCAGATGGCCCCGGTCACGCCAAAACCCAGAACGAGCACGAACAGAATGTTCAGTCCCAGGTCGAAAAGACAGCCGATGGAGAAAGCCGCACTGGCCAGATACTGGTCGTCATCCGCACGGAGCAGATCATAAAAAATATAATTCGCAATAAACAGGGGAGCCGCGGCTACCAGCGGCAGATAATACTGACAGCAATAACGGAAAAGAGTTTCTTCTGTTCTGTCCGCCCCAAGGACGAAAAGGACACGTTCATAAAACAGAAGCCCGGCCGCCGCTATGATCACCGCCCAGAAAATGCCTGTCCAGAACACCAGGTTGAAATGCTCCACTGCTTCTTCATCCCTGCCTGTGGCAGCAAGCCTGGCATGTATCACTTCGCCCCCTATGGAAAGGCCGTATCCCAGAATATTATATATCATATAGACTGGCGTCACGATGCCGATCGCAGCCAGGCCCATTTCGCCCATCCTGTTTCCGATGACAACCGCATCTGCGACATCTGCCAGCGCAAGGGCTATGGCAGATATAAAGGATGGGATCAGCGTCACATAAAGCATGTGCCTGCTGTAAAACTGTTTTTTATTTCTCAATGGTATAGACCTCCTGCATTTTTACCGGGGAACACTGCAATTTGGATGCCCGAAGACCTGGAAGCCCCAAATCCTCCTCCAGGTTGCAGTAGCGATATGGGCAGGCGACCAGTTTTGCCTCCTCGTGGGTACACACGAATGTGACCGAAGGAGACAGCCGCTTATCATATTTTACCGTAGACATTGTATACGTATCCGGCGCGCTGCGGAAGCCGAAGCTGAAGGCAGCGACACCGTCCCGGGTATGGACTACGATTCCCGACAGGCCAAGAGCCATAAAATTCTCCAGGGAAAGCCTGGCTGCGCTAAGATCCAGCGCCCCCGTGACGGGGACATCCTTCTCCCATGCAGCTATGATATCCAGCAGCTCCGGGATATCCTTCTCCCGGATCACCTCTGGCTTATATGGAAATTCCTCCTTGAATTTTGCGCATTTTCTGCGGAATGTATGTGAAATATGCCCCTTCTTCAACGCCAGTGCCTCTGTGGAACAGATATATTCGGAAAGCTCCGGCATTTTCTTCACCCTGAAGCCAAGAAGCTTCGACCTTTCCGCCATTTCCTCCGTCACATACAGAACCCGTATTTTCCCTTCCCTTCGAAAGGTTTCCTCCAGAAACTCCTTACATTTCTCCTGATCTCCGCAGGGAGCGAAATATCCTTCGTTTGCAATGCTCCTTATGACAAAAAAATCTTCATCTCCTGCGATCGTAAGACCATATTCCACCTTCCATGTAAACAAAGACGGAAACGCAAGTGCTGAAAATGGATTATTCCCCACCTCTCTGCACCGCTCTACCCATTCCTGATCTTCCAGTCGGATTTCTCGAAAACTATACATCGCACACTCTTTTTCTTTTTTATAATTGGGAAGTATTAATTCATTATAAAACACGAATCCTCCAGAAGCAAGTACAACCTTAGTCAGACTCCAAAAAAGGGGACGCCGAAAACACATCAGTCCCCGGCCGGGGAGGCCGTGAACTGCAGCGGCGGCAGGACAGGTGTGTCACAGAAGCTTTCTGGTGATGGCGTCTACGGTGGCGGTGCGGTTTTCACTGCATACCCGGGCGTTCTTCTGGCAGAAGCCATAGTAAAGGCACTCTATGATGAAAAGCTGTCCGATCTTTGCCGCGATGGAACCGGACTGGAGGGGGCTTTCATTATATCCGCAGAGCAGGACCACATCGGCGTACCCCGCCGCCTTGGATCTGGGGAAATGCGTTACCAGGATGATCCTGGCTCCCTGCTTTCTGGCGATCTCCATCACATCCTCCATATCCTTCGTGGAGCCGGAATAGGAAAAGTATAAAATCACGTCCTTCTGCGTGCAAAGGGATGCCGCCATTACCTGCATGTGGGCGTCCGCGATATGTACAAAGCGGGATGTGGCTGTGGAAAAACGGGCCCAGGCCTCCATGGCCATCACCATGCTTCCTCCGCTTCCCAGGCAGTATACCCGGTCCGCATCGGACAGAATAGAGACTGCCAGAGAGATGGAGGCAGGACTCAGAAGCTCCAGCGTTTCATTCAGCGAGATCACATTCAGCCGGTGCAGCTTCTGAAACATGCTTTCCAGGCTGTCCTCCGAGGAAATGGTCTCCGGAGAATCAAAAGGGTCCCCCAGATCTGTACGGTGGTCAGCCTTTGCCAGAGCCAGCTTGAAATCGTTATATCCGGAAAGGCCAAGCTGGCGGCAGAATCTGGTAATGGTGGCCTCGGAGACCCCGCTGTTTTCCGCCAGCGCCGAAATGGAAAGATATTGGGCATCTGCTGCGTGTTCAAAGATGTAATCCGCCAGCTTCTTCCCCTGCCTGGTAAAGGAGCTGTAATTCTCCGTCATAGCTTCCAGAATATTCGCTGCCATAAAACTACCTCCTCCTGCTGCTTTCCATGACGCATTCTCCGGAAAACGCCGTGGGTGCTAAATTTATCTTCGCTTCACGTTCTTAAATGGTATCCGGATCCCGGAACAGGGCTGCCGCGCCAAGAAGGCCGGCTCTGTTTCCCAGGGCAGCCCTGCGGACCTCCAGGGAACGAAAATCCGGCATGATATTCTCCAGAAGTGTTTCCCGCACCCTGTCTGTCACATAAGGCTGTTCCATGATCCCGCCTCCCAGAATCAGGCAGGAGGGATTCATGAAATGCACGATGGATACCAGGCCGTAAACGATTTCCATGATCCAGCCGTCCACCAGTTCCTTCACCTGGGGCTCCTGCAGCCGCCGGAAGATACTCCTCCCGTCTGTCAGAGAAGGATCCAGAAGCTGCGCCTTTTTCACCAGAGCCGTGGCAGAGGCGTATTTTTCATAACCGCCAAGGTACATATCCTTCCCGGGGTCTCTGTCCTCGGGATGGACGACGATGGCTCCGGCAGCTCCGGCTGAAAACGTGCTCCCGTGGAACAGCCTTCCATTGAGGAACAAGGCCCCTCCGATCCCGGTACCATAGGTAAGACAGATAAAATCGGAAATCCCTTTCCCTGCGCCGAACAGGGCCTCGCCCAGAGCGGCTGCGTTGACATCGTTCTCCACACGCACCGGCAGGGAAAACTCCGCGGAAACCAGCTTTGCCAGAGGCGTTCCGGTATATCCGGGAATATTCTGATTCGCATAGATGATCGTACCTGTCCTTGGATCTACC
>JAFOJB010000578.1 GCA_017420455.1 Blautia sp. | reverse complement strand
TTTACTGCTGGTCTTTCGACCGTAAGAATGTATAAAAGAATTTTCGAGAATCGTATGTGTTTCACTGTTCAGTTATCAAGGTTCTGGTATTTTCGTTGTCTTCGCGACAGCTTATCTAAAATAGCACATCTTCATAAGCCTGTCAACAACTTTTTTCGATTTCTGCAAATGAATTTCAGGAAGACTTTTCTGTACTTCTTATGCTCTCCAGATGCTTGATCGAAACGGAGAAGGTGGGATTTGAACCCACGCGCCGCTATCAACGACCTACTCCCTTTCCAGGGGAGCCCCTTCGGCCAGCTTGGGTACTTCTCCAAATTGCCCTACTTACATATTTTGTTCCCGTCACGGAACCTGATGCAGTTTGTTGCCCCTCAGCGGAACAACAACAGGATTATACTTCCTGCATTGTTGTTTGTCAAGCACTTTTTTTAATTTCAAATGCTTTTTTTATCAGGCACTATTTCAATGTTTTTGCCTGACTGACGGAGAGAGTGGGATTCGAACCCACGCGCCCTTGCGGACAAACGGTTTTCAAGACCGCCTCGTTATGACCACTTCGATATCTCTCCAAAGTTCCTTTTCGCGGAATGCATTGTTTATATTATCATTGTTTCCGGGCAGTGTCAAGTATGAATACGAAATTAAATATCAGAATTCTCTCCTCTGATTACAGTCCCCTGCCGGTGAGACCGTGGACTGCAGCCTCCTCTGGATGTGTGCTGATCCCCGTTCTTACCTGAGGAGTCCCGCGAAGCCTTCTTTCCGGAATATTTCCTTATAATATTGAAGCTCTTCCCGGATCAGTTCATCGATGACCTGCATCCCAAGGAGTTCTACGGGGGCCTTGTCGTCTGTAAGGATGCGGTCTTTGGCTTCCTGCTTTACCAGACCGGAAAGTACCGTTCTCAGAAACTCCTGCAGAGGAGGATACAGATCTTCCGGCAGGCCTGCCTGGTCTGTATTCATCTGATTTCCCGCAAAGACGATCCTGTTGGTATTTCCGGGTACATCAGCCAGATATACCTCAGGAAAGACTGAAGCGATGGTTTCGCAGAGCCAGTCGTTGATACTGCCGGACTTACCGGACCGCATGTTCAGGTTTACTGTCAGGATTCCATCCGGCGTCAGATGTTCCTTTACCATACGGAAGAACTCCACGGAGCTCATCTGAAATGGAATGGTAATGTCCTGGTAGGCATCCACCATGATCACATCATATTTCTTTCTGTTTACCTGCAGGAAGGCTCTCCCGTCATAAGTTACGACCGGTATATCCCCGGGCAGGGCAAAGTACCGGCGGGCAAGAGCCGTGATGGCAGGATCAATTTCCACTCCTGTGATCCTGTATTCCGGGAACAGGCGTCGGCAAAGACCGGCATAGGTTCCTGTCCCCATCCCCAGGATCAGCATTTCCCGCAAAGAAGCATTTTCTTTCTGGCGAGAAGCCAGAGCCGGGGCCAGCAGGGCGTAGTCGTAATACATTCCCGTAAAACCTTCGTTCTTCATATAAACGGACTGAACTCCGAACAGAACGTTGGTGGACAGGACGGTGCGTTCCGGTGTGTCTTTTACCTGCAGATAATTGTACACAGATTCCCCTTCATAGGCCAGGCCGTTTTCCCAGAAGGCGAAGGACCCTCTGCTGCCGGAGATGGCAAAAAGAAAGAACAGGAAAACCGCCGCCGCAAGCTTCCAGGAATGCAGCCTTTTCCTTATAAAGAAGATGCCCGCCAGAAGCAGCAGAATGCCGGAAAAGATATAAAAGGTAACGGCGGTGCCCACGGCCGGAATGGTGACAAAGGTAGGAAGAAATGTACCGAGTATGCTTCCGATCGTGTTCATGGCGCCAAGCGTCCCCACAATACGGCCGTTATCCTGAAGATCGCTTACTGTGTATTTGACCAGGGAGGGGGTGACCGTACCAAGAAGAAACAAAGGAAATACAAAGAGGAGCATACAGGAAAGGAACGAAGCCAGAACCAGGAACCCTGTATCCACTGTCAGCACCAGAAGGCCGGAAACTCCAAGAATCACATATTTCCCGACAGAAGGAATCGCGGCGGTCCAGAGCGAAGCCACAAGGATCCGCCGGAAAAGCCTGGCCGGATCCGGATTCCTGTCTGCTGCGCGTCCTCCCCACACGTTTCCAAGTGCCATCGCGATCATAATGGTCCCGATGATAATGGTCCAGACAATCTGCGAGGAGCTGAAATAAGGAGCCAGAAGCCTGCTGGCGCCAAGCTCCACCGCCATAACGGCCATTCCGGAAAAAAATTCTGTCAGATACAGGTACGCTTTATTCATCCTCATTTTCTTCACTCCAATGGTCTTCGATGCTTTCTCCTGTACTGCATGGGGGAACAGTTCATGACGCTCTTAAAAACCTTGCGCATCGACCAGTTTATCCGGAGCGGTATGGTCCACCGGGAAAACTACGGAACGGCATCCCAGCTGTGCCATCTGCTCTGCCCACTGCTCAGGCGTTTCATGTGTAAGGGAAGAAGATAAACCGATTCTCATTCTTACTGACTCCTCCTGTTCACAACTCTATAATGACAAACAATGTTTCGGAGGCTTTAGTCAACGATAAACAGCATTTGTCGTTTCCCATAAAAATCTCAACAGGTTATTTCCCGCTCGCAGAGCCGGTTTTTCAGCGCTTCCAGGGTTTTTCTTTTCTGCAGCTCCCTGCAGTGGAAGGTTTTTATGGGACATCTGGAGAAGGGCGTGCACAGCGGCAGGAATGTACAGTGCCTGCACTTTTCTCTGGTATTTATGATTTCATTATAGAGAGAAACAAGATCCGGACGGGTGATGCCATCCCGGACATTTCCGATGGCGGTTCCCTTCTCGCAGAAATCGCAGAGATAGAGCTGTCCGTCCGGAGCAATAACCACGTTCCGGCAGAATTCGTCTGCCATGCAGTGATTGACCCGGAACCCGGAAAGGACCATTGGGGAGCGTCCTCTGAAGCCCCTTTCCCGGGACATTTTTTCCGCTTCAGCGATCCGTTCAAACAAAGGAAGACCGGTTTCCTTTGCCGCAGAGGCATGGAGCGGCGCAAAGCCGACGTACAGCTCCGCCTTCCTTTCGATGTGTTTTTCCAGATCTGAAAGGAATTCCGGAATCCTGTCTGCGTTCTCTTCATCCACATTGCAGCGGACCTCTGTCTGGATTCCTGCCTCCTGCAGAAGATTGATGTTCTGCAGCACCCGCTGGTAGGTATGATCATAATTAAGATACCGTTTTCTCCGGATATATTCCTCCTCCCCGGGGTCCATGGAAACCTTTACGCTTTTTACACGCCAGAGCTCTTTCATTCTCCGTATGATGGATTCTGTGATCATGCTTCCGTTGGTGGTCATTCCAGAATGATATGTTACCCCGTTTTCCTGAAGCGCCTGGCAGATCCGGTCGATCGCAGGCGTCCCAAGCAAGGGCTCGCCCCCGAACCAGAGAAGGCTCAGATCGGCGTTCTGCTTTCTGGACGATAAGAGAAAGGAGATGGTTTTTTCAACCATCTCCTTGCCCATGGAAACCAGAGGAACACCTTCTTCAAAGCAATATACACAGCGGGCATTACATGCATATACAGGCAGGATCATATAACCGGAAAACCCTTCCTCTTTCAGGCCGGATCTTCTTAACTTGTAGATGCTCTCATAGAAAGCACCCTCATCCTTCTTTTCCGGGACCAGAAAGTAATCCTGCATCAGTGCATGAAGCACCGGATCCTCTTTGATCTGGCTGAAAGAGAAGAAGGATGTATTCTGCAGATCTATAATATCTGATTCCAGGCACTGCCCGGTCAATGTATGATACAGACAGTTCCTGCTGCCTGCCGTAAAGGGCAGCACAAACTGAGACCACCTGTAGCATGCATCCTCCTGATCACGCTGCTTTCTTAAAACTACCTTCAGGAATGGATCCTGTGACCATATTTCTTTCATAGGAATTCCTCAAGCCTGGCCTTTTTGCTTTGGACTGGCCTTTAAAATCTGGGGGTCAGGCCGTCAGTCTGGATCGTATCGGCGCATCCGCTGGTTACGATAACATTGTTGTCAACTTCTTCCAGCTCAAGAACTGGTTTTTCATATTTTTCCATAACTTACCTCCATTCGTGCCTGATATATACTATAGATCTTACAGTTGAAACCATTGGCTCTCAGCCGAAGTACGGGGTACGGGATACGGGATACGGTGGAATCGAATCAATTGTCTTCGTCTTCGTCGAAAATCTCCGGCAGATAGGTGGCCGGGTCATCGTTGCCTCCCACCACTGCCCTGATCTGCTCTTCCGTAAGCTTAATCTTTTCCTCGTTCATAAAATTCACTACGTCTTCACTCGTCTTGCAGGATTTCAGTTTTTCTTTCTGCTTTACTGACATCATAATTACCCTTCTTTCTTTCATAGTTTTCTGCTGGCTGCCTGCTCTTCTTTCTTGCATAGAACCAGAATCCTCAATCTCCCGAAAAGCCGTTTCGTCCTTCTGTTCTCTGTCTACTGTCTTCTGGCATCCGGACTCTCTCTTCGTTCGATATGTTTTTCTGATACTATGAATATAGCACTTTCTTTGTCACATTACTGTCACATTACTGTCACACTACCATCACACAGCCGCACA
>JAFOJB010000577.1 GCA_017420455.1 Blautia sp. | reverse complement strand
GAAATGGAGTTGTCAGAGAAGCATTTGGCCACGCTGCAGTGGTCCTCTCCTACGGATACCATGGTCATGTCCAGTGAGTATACATACCGGCGGATGGATTCACCATGACCAGGATTGGTATAATACTTTTCAGGCAGCCTGTCTGCCTCCTGGCGAAACGCCTGGACAACCGCCTCTAATTCTGCCTTCACCGGCGCACCTCCTCTCCTGCGGTCATTTCAGGTACCGACATTCAGGTACCGTGTACCATTACACTGACTGTAGCAAACAATATGATCTCTATGAGCAATAACACGAAGAAAGCTGAAACAATCAGCACTTCCAAAAACGCCTCCTTTTCGGGCTGAAAATGTAGTTCACCTGTTTGTGATTCCAGCTGGCGAAGCAGCAGTACATCCGGTACATTAGCAATATATTATACACTATCATGACGAATTATTCCATTATAAACATCTTTCTGGTGATGAAGCCGGTGAGACCGTGAGCTGCAACAGCCTGTCTCTCTGACTCACTGGAATTCAGAACAGACATTGTTACAAAAGCATTATTGTGGTATGGTATAATTATCATAGTGATGGACTGTTCACATAACGGCTGTTGTAAAGGAAAGGAGAGACTACCATGAAAGCGAGAAAACTGACCGCTCTGATTCTCACATTTCTGATGCTGTTTCTGCTGCCGTCTTCCGTGATGGCTCAATTATTGTACAGCAGAGAACCATCGGATGACGTTTGTCCCTACAGCCCGGCATGGACGCATGACTGGTCTGGCTGGTATATTGTGAAAGAACCCACATGCACGGAGCCTGGTCTTGAAAGACGAATATGCATGAATGACTGCGGCTGGGATCAGACCGAAGAGATTCCCGCCCTCGGACATAGCTTTGGCAGCTGGGAAACCGTAAAGGAGGCGGACTGCATCAGCGAAGGCGAGATGGAACGCACCTGCGAGAACTGCGGTTATACCGAAACCACCTATACGGAAATGCTGCCACATACCTGGACAAGCTGGGAAACCATAAGCGAAGCGGATTGCAATACCGAAGGCGAAATGGAACGCACCTGTGTTGTCTGCGGTTACACCCAGACCACGTATACCGACTCGCTGCCACATACCTGGAGCAGCTGGGAAACTACCGTGGAAGCCGGAGACTACTCTGCCGGACAGCGTACACGCACCTGCGTCAACTGTGGGGAAACCGAATCGCAGCGATTTTATCCGGAAGGGACTTTGCAGCGAGGAGACAGCGGGGATTCTGTAAAGGAACTGCAGGAATGTCTGAACGAAACAGGGCACGACTGTGGAGCAGCAGACGGTATTTTCGGAGGGAAAACGGAAGCAGCGGTAAAACAGTTTGAAGAAGTCAATGGTCTCAACGCGGATGGCGTCGCCTGGCCGGGAGTGATCAGCCTTCTGAAAGGAAAAACAAAATCCATTCCCGGCGCAGTTCCGGAACTGAAGCTTACCGGGGGCCAGGTGCATAGAGAAGGCAATGGATTCAACGAAATTATCCTGATGGACATGATCCTCGATAATACCGGAGACGTACCACTTTCTGTTTCAATTACAGGCGAATCCTGGGCAGGAGCTTCTGTTTCGGATGCTTTTTCAGGCTGGCCGGATGGCACACTGGAACTGCAGCCCGGCGAGACGTTCCCTTTCCAGTATCAGATTTCTCTGCGTGAAGAAGACCTGGATGTCGGTTACATTTACAGAACCGTAAAAGTTTCCGGCCGTAACGAAGAACATGACCTTTACACCGGCGATTCTTTCCTGGCAGCGCTGCCCATATATGGTGAAGCAGATACCGGAAGGATCCAGCTTGTTACTACAAACGTATTAAGGGAAGGTGCAGGCGGGGACGCTGTGATCACCGCACTGCTGACAGTTGCGGACCTCGGAAAGACGGATCTGGATGTCTGGGTACGTTCATCCGATTCCACCGGTGAAGCTCCTTCCGGCGACGCATTTACAGACTGGCCGGAAAACGGTGAAGGCTCCGTATTCCTGACACCGGGCGATTCACATTATTTCTCGTATGTGATGAAACCTTCCGCCCAGGATCTGCTGGAAGGCCGCATTAACCGTACCGTTACTGCCGAAGGAGTCGATCCTGTATCCGGACAGGGATTCGTAAGTCACGTTGACCTGAGCTATGAACTTTCAGGTACGGAACCCGCAGCGCTCCTGCATGTCAATTATCACGGAGGTCCGGGGCATGAGGAAGACCGCGTCTATCAGTCTGGCGAGCTTCTTCACCTGGATTATACGGTAAACAATTACAGTAATGTCGAACTGCGTAATGCCAGCCTCCTTTACGAAGTCCTCTCAGCGGACGGGACCTGCCTTTACAAAGATATGACATTCACCGGAGAATATGGTGACGATCTCAACTCTCCCATGTTCGGAGGCATGCTTCTCTATATCATCACGGAGGAAGCTGCAGAAAACGGACCGCTTACAGTATTTTGCTGGGCTGAGGCGGAAAGGACGGATATCCCTGGTGAGATCATTCGTTCAGAGAATGTCTGGCGTACAGAGGTTCTTACCAAAGATAATGACGCGCATAGCGGCGGGGAATCCGCAGACGGGTCAGACAATCCCGGCGATGGCAAGGATACAGCCATTCCCGGCAACGATGAGACAGTCATCCCTGGCGATGATGAGGAGACAGACGGGTCTGGCGGCAGCCAGAGTACAATTGTCCCTGACGATGGGGAAACAGTCCCTGACGATGACGAGGGGACTGGTGGTGAAGAGACCGGCGGTAAAAAGTGGAAAAGCAAAATCTATGTTTCCGCATATGCCGAGGATCGGACATACTCAGAAAACGAATCCATCGAGGTTACCATTACGATCACCAACGCAGGCGAAGAGCCTGTCGCGAATCTGATGGGACAGCTTTATATCATGGACGATCCGGAATTCGAGGGCTCTGTCCAGCTGGAATCGGAAGCTCCCGTTTATGATGATTTCTCTGCCGCGCTGGCCCCGGAATACTCGGTACCGGTGAAGCTGACCCATGTCGTTACCAAAGAGGAAGCCGCAAGAGGGCATGTATACCTGGCCGCACGGGCGGAAGGCAAATCCACCGGTGTAGCAGCCTACTGCGCGGATACCGCTGTCCTGAACCTGAGCGCCTCACCCGACAGCTCTTCAGGAAAAGACTCTGCACAGGATAAAGAAGAGCCGTCAGCAGAGGAAAGTGCGGAAGCGTCCGACAATCAGTCCGTCATTCCTGATCTGCCGCCGCTCAAAGCAGATGCCTCTCTTGAGATCCAGATCGATCCTGAGACGGAGTATTTTGTACCGCGTGTTCCGGTAAATTACGAGATCACTGTAAAAAATACAGGAACCGTTGCTCTCAACGAGATAAAACCATATGATCCTGACGGAAAAAGCGGACAT
>JAFOJB010000576.1 GCA_017420455.1 Blautia sp. | reverse complement strand
TCTTCGGTATTTCCGGCAGTTGACTCTCCGGTTGTCTCCGGCTTTGCCTCTTCGGTGTTTCCGGCAGCTGACTCTCCGGTTGTCTCCGGCTGTGCGGTTTCCTTCTCTTCTTCAGGAAGCGCCTGGATCTCCGGGATTTCTGCCTTCTTCTCCTCCGGAAACGCTCCGGCTTCTGCCGTTTCCTCAGCAGCCTCCTGTGCTTCTTTCGTCTCCCCGAATGGCTCCCCGGCCTCTGCCGTTTCCTCAGCAGCCTCCTGTGCTTCTTTTGTCTCCCCGAATGGCTCCCCGGCCTCTGCAGCCTCCTGTACTTCTTTTGTCTCCACTGAAAGTTCCCCGCTCTCTTTCCCTTCTTCGGAAGAAGCTTCGTTTTCTTTCGCTTTCTCAGGGTCTTCCAGTTCGTCCAGGTTTTCCGGAATGGGGATGCCCTTTTCCACCGCATGGAAGATCTTCATGAACTCTTTTCCGGTGATGGTTTCTCTGCGGATCAGGTACTCGGAAATCTTATCAAGAGCCTCTCTGTGCCCGCGAAGGAGCTCCTTGGCCTTCTCATAGGAATCCTGCAGAAGCTTCATCACCTCATGGTCGATCTCTGTAGCGGTATCATCGCCGCAGTTCAGCACAGCCCGGCCGGAAAGGTACTGGTTTTCCACGGTAGCGAGCCCCATCAGGCCGAATTTCTCGGACATGCCGTACTGGGTGATCATGGCCCTGGCCACCTTCGTCGCCTGCTCAATATCGTTGGCTGCTCCGGTTGTGATGGTATCGAAGACAAGCTCTTCCGCCGCCCGGCCGCCAAGGTAACCCACCAGCATGGCTTCCAGTTCCTTCTTGGTATTCAGGTATTTTTCTTCCTCCGGTACCTGCATCACGTAGCCAAGCGCTCCCATGGTCCTGGGAACGATGGTAATCTTCTGCACAGGCTCCGCGTCTTTCTGGAGGGCATTCACAAGTGCATGGCCTACTTCATGGTAGGAAACAATGCGGCGTTCCTCTGCGGAAAGAATACGATCCTTCTTCTCCTTGCCTACAAGCACCACCTCCACTGCCTCCAGCAAATCCTTCTGGGTAACAGCGCTTCTTCCCTGCTTCACGGCAAGAATGGCGCCTTCATTGATCATATTGGCAAGATCCGAGCCCACGGCGCCGGAGGTTGCCAGGGCAATGGCATCGAAATCTACGGTATCGTCCAGATGTACATCCTTTGCGTGCACCTTCAGGATCTCCACTCTTCCCTTCAGGTCCGGCCGGTCCACAATGACACGCCTGTCAAAACGCCCCGGACGAAGAAGGGCAGGATCCAGTACCTCGGGACGGTTGGTAGCCGCCAGGATCAGAAGACCACTTTCGGTATCGAAGCCATCCATCTCTGCAAGAAGCTGGTTCAGAGTCTGCTCTCTCTCGTCATTTCCGCCGCCATAATGGGAATCCCTGGTCTTGCCGATGGCATCGATCTCATCGATAAAAACGATACAGGGAGCATTCTTTTTTGCTTCTTCAAAAAGATCCCGGACACGGGAAGCACCCACGCCGACGAACATTTCCACAAATTCCGAACCGGACAGGGAAAAGAAGGGCACATGCGCCTCTCCTGCCACAGCCTTCGCGAGCAGGGTCTTTCCTGTGCCAGGCGGCCCCACCAGAAGAGCTCCTTTGGGAAGCTTCGCTCCGATCGTCGTATATTTCCTGGGATTGTGCAGGAAATCCACCACTTCCTGAAGCGATTCCTTTGCCTCGTCCTCGCCTGCCACATCCTGGAAGGTGACGCCTGTCTCCTTCTGGATATAAGCCTTGGCGCGGCTTTTTCCGACGCCCATGATCCCTCCGCCGTTCCTGTTCATCCTGCGAAGGAAAAGCATCATCATACCGAACAGCAGAATGGTGGGCAGAAGAACGCTGATCAGCATGGAGATCAGCTCCGCCATCATATCCGGAGATTTCGAGGAGAAAATGATCCCCGTCCCCTCCAGTCTTTTTGTGAAGGCAGTGCTGTCCTCCACCAGGTTCGTGTAATACGTCACATCCTGAAAGGTTTTGCTCTGTACCTTTGGCGTGATGCGGATCGTTTTTTCCTGAAGAACTACTTCCCGGATCTGGTTCTTTTCCACCATATCGATGAATTTATCGTAGCTGATCTCTCTGGAATTGTCCTTCAGAGAATTTGTAAACAGGCTCAGGCACACCAGCGTGATGAGCAGGCACACCAGAAAAGCCAGAATGGACTGATGGTTCTTACCCGGCCCCTGGCCATCGGAATTGCGGCCCGGACCGTTTCCGTTATGGTTGTTGTCCAATTGATTACTCATTTTGTTCCTCCTCTTATTTTACCTATTATATAGATTCCTGAAAAAGAAATCAACCGCAAAATAATGGCGGACTGCGGACAAAGATTCTTCCACAGTCCGCGAAAAAACCTTGCTTTTCGCTGAAGACCTGTAGTATAGTAGAAATGATTTTTTTTAGAAGAGAACGTAATGATGCGGGGAGGAGAAAATGCAGATAGGATTTGACAATGAGAAATATCTGAAGACGCAATCTGAGCACATCCGCGACCGGATCGCCAAGTTCGGGAACAAGCTTTATCTGGAATTTGGAGGCAAGCTTTTTGATGACTACCATGCTTCCCGGGTTCTTCCGGGCTTTCAGCCGGACAGCAAGCTGAAAATG
>JAFOJB010000575.1 GCA_017420455.1 Blautia sp. | reverse complement strand
AGGTTGGACATGATAAGGTCCAGGAGGACCAGGGAAAACATTGTTCTGCTTGTCTCAAGTTTGGAAAGTGCTTCTATACCATCCTGAGCAAATTCAGGCTCATAGCCGTTTTCCAGGATTGCCCCCAGCATTTCCCGGTCGACGATCTCATCGTCGACAACCAGGATTCGGCGCTTCTGGGTATGGGCATGAAGCACAAGATCATCCGTCATGCTTTTCATATCTTTTTCCATGCACTCTGCCAGATTTTATTTCTGATATCTGCAAAATGAATGAACCATCCGGTTCTTTAACGCGTTAAAACAATCCATTATAAATAATATAATAAAAACGGGAAGAAAGCAAGTGGCAAAACCCTTGAGCTGCAACAATCATTGATACCGGGATTCACTCACTGCCAAAGGGTTATAATCCCCAGTCGGTGAGACCGTGAACGGTAACTTGTGTACAGTGCCTTTTTCCGTGGCCTTAATTTGCGGTTGAATTATCGGACGATATGGGGTATAGTATTTCTATAAATGTGCTTTTTGCACTGAAATCACTGATCTGCGGGAATACAGACGGATACAATGAGAAACAACTGACAATTAAACAAGGGGGTAACAACATGAAAAAGTTTTTTGCGATTCTTTTAACCATGTGCCTGGCGCTGGGCGCATTCAGTGTTCACGCCGAATCGGCGGAAAGTCCGGAAGAACCTCTTTCCGTGACACTGGACGTACTGAACAGAGGAGCGGATGCATTCTTCGGATGCGATGTGAACATTTCCATCAAGGATTTTATCGCACTGGGATTTGAACTTGGCGACGCCTGTGATGTTGTTCTGGAAAATGATCTGTATCGTTATGAATTCAAATCAGTTCCTTTCTACAACGGCTATTATACAAAAACAGGAGATCCTCTGCTCTGTGCTTACGGCTATGCCGTAAAAGAAAACAGGGGAGACGATTATGAGTACACAAGAACCGATTATCCGTATCTTCGTTTCTGCTTTAACAACAGGGAAATGTGGAACCTGCTTCATCTTACGACGGATATGAAATGTACCATCACGCTGATTGGGCAGGGCGGTTACGATTACGAACAGAAGCTCGTCGGCGGTCTGACGTACAGCAAGGATTTTGAAGACTACGAGGCAAAAAACGGTATTACGAAGGAAGAAGTATTCGCCAATTTCCGGGCTGTCCGGTCCGATGCCATGAAGGAAAACGTTCTGTTCAGATCGGCTTCTCTGTTTGACAACGCCAATAACAGAGCTCCCTATGTAAACGCACTGGCGAAGGAGAATGGGATCGATTACGTTCTGGACCTTGCTGATTCCCAGTCGAAGATCGATAAGTATAAAGAGGCTGAGGTATGGTCGGAACTGGACTATTCCCAGAAGCTTCTTGATAACGATCAGGTCTGCCTGATGGCCATGTCCGCGGCTTATGAAGGCGCAGCCTACCAGTCGGCGCTTGTCAACGGGCTTAACAGCGCGCTGGCGCACAATGCGACAAAGATCCTGTTCCACTGCACAGAAGGAAAAGACAGAACAGGTTTTGTGGGCCTGCTCCTGGAGAGCCTCTGCGGCGCTTCCTATGACGAAATGCTGTATGACTACATGGTGACCTACGATAACTATTACAACCTCACGGAAGAGTCGGACAAAACGGCGTATGATTATATTGTGGAGCTGAAATTCAACGATATGGTCAATTATCTTCTGACCTTTGATTCCACCCTGGAGGCAAAGGGAGACGGTACCTATGACCTGGACAGCGTGACACCGGAGAATTTTGCCGCTGCCGCAGCCAATCTTCTTACAAAAGCCGGAATGAGTGAAGACAATCTTCAGGCCCTGACCGCATTGCTGAAGAAGTAAGAATGGGCTGTCCTGTGAACTGCAATAAAAAAAGGCCCCTGAATCGCAGATGAGCGGTTCAGGGGCTTCCGTGTATAAAAGTCTTTTCCGTTGTCCAGGCAGCCCGGAATTAACAACATGTAAAGGAGATGAACAGATGGACTACGATCTGGAACGTTTTAAAATCGCACAGGTGCATGATTACAGCATCGCATTACGGGAGATCCGGAATGGCCGGAAAATCAGCCACTGGATGTGGTATATCTTCCCGCAGTTAAAAGGGCTTGGCAACAGCAGCATGGCGGATTTTTACGGGATCAGCGGCCTTGATGAAGCAAGGGCTTATCTTGCCGATCCTGTGCTTGGATCACGTCTTCTGGAAATCAGCCAGGCTCTGATGGAACTGGAAAATAAAGACGCCGTCAGGGTTTTCGGCTTTCCGGATGTTCTGAAGCTTCGATCCTGCATGACTCTGTTTGCGACAGCAGACGACAAGGAGGATTCCGTGTTCCGGAAAGTCCTGGAAGCCTATTATCATGGGGAAAGGGATGAAAAGACGCTCGGCATCATTGGAAGACAGCAGGGCTGAGCATGGATGAACCGCGTCAATGTCCGGAAAGAAAGGAAGCGTGAGTATCGCGGTGAATGGCACAGTCCCATGTGTTCTGTTCTTCCCCTGCGGCCGTTTATGCGGCTTCGGGCATTGCTTCCTCTTCTACGCCGGGCAGTTCGGTCTTCTCCACGCCGTCGCCGTAAATGGTTTTCCAGTCATTTGCCATCGAAATTCCCGTCCAGCCCTGTTTTTCAACTTCGGCATTGTAATCAGCAGCCTTTTTTTCGCTGCCATATTCCCGTTCCGTGTCATCACATACGATAAAGAAGCCCATGCCTGTATGGTCGGGATTCCCCTCGGCGTAGTTCAGCATTGAGTAATCTCCGCTGCTGTTGCCGAACGCCAGCACAGGCTGCTTTCCAATCTCGCGGGCGATGGCAGCCGGTTTGCCGGACTTGCCGCATTCTGTTTCATCAAGCGGCGCGCCAAGCAGGATTGTCTCGTCTTTGCCCATGTTGTACTCATCGGCCGCTTCCTCTCCCTTTCCGGAAGCAACATAAGGCACGTCGGTAGCAATAACGTGATCAAACGGGATATCATAACGCTCCACGAGTGAACGTACAACCTCACGTTCACAGGCAGAAACCATCCAGACATCGAAGTCGTTGGCCTTCAGATAATCTATTACCTCCAGCATGGGTCTGTAGAAAGACTGGCCGTAGGTCATACCCTCGAAGCCGACCGCATCCACAGTATCGGCAAAGCTGGCGACGTAGGAGCGGAATTCCTTTGGAGTCATGCCGGCGAAAGCCGATGCGACAAGATCATTTTTGGTAATTCCCTCAGGATTGAAAACCTCGCCGTCCGTATAGGCGTGTTCCCGCACCTGCTGCATGGCGTCCCGCTCTTCTTCAGACGCGCTGTAATCCGGATCATCAAGTACACGGTACATTGTCAGGCAGTAGTCGAAATAGACAGGCGCTTTCTCGCAAAGTATGGTGCCATCCATATCAAAGACGGCAATTCGATCTGCCGGCTCAAGGTAGTCTGCTCCGGATTCCTCGGTGCAGCCGGAGACAAAATCTACGAGTTCCCGCAGGGATGTGCTTTCCGGATTCCAGGAAGGGAAGTCTTTTTCATAGTCAATGTCCGTGCCGGGGGCGTCTTTCTGTTCCTCGGCGGAAGTGTCTTTCTGTCCCTCAGCGGAGGCATCTTTCTGTTCCTCGTCGGAAGTGTCTTTCTGTCCCTCAGCGGGGGCGTCTTTCTGTTCCTCGGCGGAGACGTCTTTCTGTT
>JAFOJB010000574.1 GCA_017420455.1 Blautia sp. | reverse complement strand
GTCCCCGGCCGGCGGGACCCTGAACTGCAGCCATTTTTTTTACACGCTCATTCGCCGCCCTCTTCAAAACCTGCCAGCGTCTTTTTCCGGTACTCGGCGAAGCATCCGGCATCCAGGGCGTCCCGGATCTCTTCCATCAGGTGATTATAAAAATACAGGTTGTGCAGCACGCAGAGCCGCATGCCCAGCATTTCCTTCGCCTTGTGAAGGTGATGGATATAGGCTCTGGAGTAGGTGCGGCAGGCCGGACACTGACAGCCCTCCTCGATCGGACGCTGATCCTTCTCATATTTCGCGTTGAACATGTTCAGCTTGCCTTTTTTCGTGTACACGTGCCCATGGCGCCCGTTCCGGCTGGGATAGACGCAGTCGAAGAAGTCCACGCCCCGTTCTACGCCCTCCAGGATATTGGCCGGGGTACCGACCCCCATCAGATACGTGGGCTTATTCTGAGGCAGATGCGGCACCACCACGTCCAGTATGTGATACATCTGTTCGTGGGTCTCCCCTACCGCAAGGCCGCCGATGGCGTAGCCGTCCAGGTTGAGGGCGCTGATCTCGTCGGCATGGTCCATTCGGACATCTTCAAAAATGGCTCCCTGGTTGATGCCAAAGAGCAGCTGCTCTTTGTTGATGGTCTCCGGAAGACTGTTCAGCCGCTCCATCTCCGCCTTGCAGCGATGAAGCCAGCGGGTGGTACGGGCTACGGATTTTTCCACATAATCCCTCTCTGCCACACTGCTGGGGCATTCGTCAAAGGCCATGGCGATGGTGGGTGCCAGGTTCGACTGGATCTGCATGCTCTCCTCCGGTCCCATGAAGATCCTGTGGCCGTCGATATGGCACTGGAAGGTGACGCCCTCCTCTTTGATCTTCCGGAGCCCGGCAAGAGAAAACACCTGGAATCCGCCGGAATCCGTCAGGATCGGCCTGTCCCATACCATGAATTTATGGAGGCCCCCAAGGTCGTGCACTACCTTGTCTCCGGGGCGCACATGGAGATGATAGGTATTGGAAAGCTCCACCTGGGTCCCGATCTCGTAGAGATCCATGGTGGATACCGCTCCCTTGATGGCCCCGATGGTTCCCACATTCATAAACACCGGCGTCTCGATGGTTCCGTGCACCGTATGGAACCGTCCCCGTTTCGCCCTTCCTTCCGTTTTTAAAAGCTCGTATACCGCCATAATCCCTCCGCTGCTGTTCCTGTATACAGGAAACCTTTTTTCATTATCGCTCATTATACAGGCCTCCCGTGTAAAAAGCAAGCTGTTCCGGGCGGTCTGAAGTTTATCGTTGCCATTTCGGAGAGAGTGTCGTATAATATCATTTAATGTGCAGCTCCGAAGCTGCATTTAATAAGAAATATTACCGTTTTATTCTAAGAAATATTACAGTTTTTTCAAGGAGGCTTTATTCATTAATCATGGCGAATCAAAAAACGCTGGGAATTGACATTGGTTCTACAACCGTTAAAATTGCGATACTTGACGAAACGGAGCAGCTTCTCTTCGCGGATTACGCCCGTCATTTCGCAAATATACAGGAAACTCTGGCTGACCTGCTTCATAAGGCTTATGAAAAGCTGGGTGAGCAGACACTCTGCCCTGTGATTACCGGGTCGGGCGGCCTTACGCTGGCCAACCATCTGGGTATTCCCTTTGTGCAGGAGGTCATTTCCGTCTCTATCGCTCTGCAGAAGATCGCGCCGCAGACAGATGTGGCCATTGAACTTGGCGGCGAGGATGCCAAGATCATCTATTTCGAGGGCGGAAACGTAGAACAGCGGATGAACGGGATCTGTGCCGGCGGAACCGGCTCCTTCATCGACCAGATGGCTTCTCTTCTGCAGACGGATGCGGCAGGGCTGAACAAATACGCGGAGAATTACCACGCCATATATCCCATCGCAGCACGATGCGGCGTTTTCGCAAAGACAGATATCCAGCCTCTCATCAACGACGGGGCCACCAAGGAGGATCTTTCCGCCTCCATTTTCCAGGCTGTGGTCAACCAGACCATCTCCGGCCTGGCCTGCGGGAAACCCATCCGCGGCCATGTGGCGTTTCTGGGCGGACCTCTTCATTTTCTGCCCGAGCTGAAAAATGCCTTTATCCGGACGCTCCATCTGGACGACGAGCACGCCATCACTCCGGAGAATTCTCATCTCTTCGCCGCCATGGGAAGCGCCATGAACGCGAACCAGGAGGTCTCTGTCCAGCTGACAGAGCTTCGGGACCGGC
>JAFOJB010000573.1 GCA_017420455.1 Blautia sp. | reverse complement strand
CCCGTACCAGTGGATCAGGAGAAGGCTGTTCAGCTTTTTCATACACATCCTCCGCTCATCATCTGTTTCACCTTCAGGGTCCCTGAAGGCCGCCTGTTTCCGTTTTTCTCTGTATTCCCGCCTGTATTTCGGCTATTCTTCCTCATAGAAATTCCCGCCTGTACTTCGGCTATTCTTCTTCATAGAAGTCCTCTTCCTCCGGGATATCCGCGGCCCCTTCCTCCGGCTCTACAAGACGGGACAGATTGGAAATCTGCTCATTGGAGACAATAAACAGGATAGTCGGCAGAATCAGGATCCGCGTTTCCGGATCCTCCCATGCGCCGTCCTTTTTCACAACCACCTTGAATTTCCCCAGTGTCCGCAGCGAATCGTGGAGTACCAGATTCGCCGGTCTTTTCGCGATCGCGCCAAGATGAAACAGCTTCTTCACGATATCCCCGGTGGTGACCACGATCTCCTTCGTCAGCGTCAGCTTCTCCCGTTCCTCCTCATACATCAGCCGGAGGGCATAGACCAGAACCGTCGTGAATTTGTCAAACCGCACCCGGTTTCCATCGTAGCTGCTGACCAGAGTGATCACTCCATACCCGGAATCCCGCTCCAGCCGGAAGCCTGCCATAGAGAAGTATTCCTGGAACAGGTCAAAATTCCTCTCCGCAAAAAGATAATCCTTGTTGACCCTGCTGATCCCCTCGGCGAAATCATAGTCCTCCGCCAGCAGAAAGGTATGTGCCAGAAGCTGATTGACGATCCGGCTGAAATTCTCTTTATCCATCATGCCAAGACGCTGATATTGTTCATCGATCATAATCCTTCTCCCTGCATTCTCTGGTCTTTCCCCCGGTTTTTTCTCCGGAAGACTGTCCTGGGCAGGCTGTATCCCTGCCTGTTGGTATTGCCGCTCTGGAATTCCACGGTGTAAGGCGCATCCTTTTCCGTTCCCCGGATGGTTCCCAGCAGGAAAAAGATAAAGTCTTCCGGCTCTTCCATGCTGATCTCCTCAGTGGTAAAGGAGGCGGCCGGCCCGAACCATCTGCCGATGCGGTGGTCGATCTTTTTATTGGTATATTGCCTGCGTACCTCCTGAAGGAAGCTTTCCACCATTTCCGCCGGTGCTTCTTCCTCCTGAAGCGCCAGTGGTTTTCCTTCGCTCCTGCGTGTCCGCTTCACCTTCGCATACAGGGATTTACTGTCATAGTACTGATGACTGTAAACCTCCAGGCTTTCCGTCATGGGATAAAGCACTTCCTCCCGCGAGGATGCCTTCAGGAGCTCGATCAGTTTCCCCTTTACCCCCCTGTCGGCGTTCATGAGGTAGCGGATATGCTCCACAGAAGCATTGATATACTCATTATGCTTGACATCGATCTCGCTCTGCATTTCTTCAATGCTCTCATAGGTATCTGCCACATAATTGATCATCCGGAGCATCTCCTCACGGCCCTCCTCCTCGCCGGAGAAGATCCGGCGGGTGATTCCCTGGGTCACGATAAGCTCCTGCACTTTCTCATCCAGCAGCCAGGCGTTCAGAATGGACAGGATGGCATGCTTGAAACGCGGTACGGAATCGATCGTCTTCAGCGGATAATAAATGGTATCGAAAACCTTGGACTTATACTCATCAAAATGCTCCCGCAGAAGCTCGTTTACATCGTCTTCCCCGGGAATCATCCGATAATACCTTCTTATATTGTTGAACAGGGATTTCAGCTCATCGATCAGGCGTACCGTATTCTGATATGCCGTCTGGAGCGCCTGAAATGTATAATCCGGAACCTCCGCTGCGTTTTTCAGCGCCGCATAGGTAGCATAGACATAGCTGTTGTATTCTCTCACCTTCTCCGTCGAAAGATCATACAGAAGGTTGATGACCGAAATCGCGTAATCCGGAATGGTGATATTCTCTTCAAAAGACCGCGCCTCATATTCCGTCTCGATCCACCCTGTTTCTTTCAGACGGCGGAGCAGAAGATGCGCCTTCTGGGAAAGGCTGCCCGCCAGGCCGGCACTTTCCCCTTCCTCTGCCGCTTCCTCCGTAAAATCCGCTTCTTCTATATCCGCATCCAGCGAGTCCATCAGCATAGCCAGCAGATCCTCCCGCCGTATGACCAGTTCTGACTTAAAGGCCTGCCGCAGAACAAACAGCGCCTGCACATAAAGCTCCTTCTTGGAAGAGACCAGAATACTGAAAAACCGGTCCGGAATTCGTGAAAAAAGATTCATGCAAATCTCCTCGGAAATCTAAACATTTTCTCCCCAACCATTTATCTCCCTGCAGCTTTCCGGACGCTTCCTTCCAGGGTTCCCTCTTTTTTCTTCTCCCTGGCACGTACCAGCGCAATACACTCTTTTACAGAAGATATAAGATATTCTGCTTCCTCCCGGGTATTTTCCGTATCCAGCGTAATCCGCAGGGCTTCCCCGGACATTTCCTGATCATACCCCAATGCCAGAAGTACATGGGAGGCCTCCCTGGAGGAAGCACTGCAGGCAGAACCGGAGCTGACACAGATTCCTCTCTCATTCAGGGCGTTCACCAGAAACACACTGTGATGGATATTCTCCACAATAAAGGAGCAGAACCCCGGCAGACGGTTCACCGGGTCCCCGGTCCTGTGAACTCCGGGAACAGCACACAGTTCCCGGGTAATATGATCCCTGAGCCCGGTAAGGTAAACGGAGCTGCCTTCAAGGTTCTCCACAGCTTCCTCCAGTGCCTCTGTCATGCCCACGATCCCGGGAATATTTTCAGTCCCGGAACGGACTTCCTTTTCCTGGCCTCCGCCGGTCTGCATGGGAAGCAGCCTGTTCGGAATCCGGCAGTAAACCGCTCCAACCCCCTTTGGCCCATGGAATTTGTGGGCGGAAAGCGAAAGGAAATCCACTCCCAGCTCATGGACATTTACAGGGATATGCCCGACAGCCTGTACGGCGTCTGTGTGAAAAAGCACATGGCGCTTTCTGGCTGTCATGGCCAGCTCTTTGATGGGAAGAACCGTTCCCACCACGTTGTTGGCCATCATGATGGAGATCAGGATGGTATCCTCCCGGATTGCCTGTGCCAGCTGTTCCGGTGTAATCCTGCCCATCGGATCCGGCTGCAGATACGTCACGGAATAACCTTCTTTTTCCAGGGCTTCAAAGGTTCTACGGACTGCATTGTGCTCGATCATGGTTGTGATCATATGACGGCCCTTATCCCTTTTCATCGCCGCAATGCTCCGGATTACCAGGTTGTCGCTCTCTGTTCCTCCGGAAGTAAAATAAATCTCGGACCGGAATGCTCCCAGGGCCTTTGCCATTCTTTCCCTGCATTTTTCCAGCGTATTCTTTGCCGTCTGTCCATATCCATAGACAGCGGAAGGATTCCCGAACTCCTCCCTGAAATACGGCAGCATCGCGGCCAGAGCCCTCTCCGAAACCGGCGTCGTGGCTGAATGATCCATATAGATAACCGGCATTTCCCTGTCCTCCTCTTATCGACGACCGTTCGCCGTCAGGCGTACTCCTGTGCAGGCACTTTATCGCGCAAAGAGCTTCCGGCAGAATATTGTCGGAAGCTCTTCTTCACAAACCTTCTTTATGCGTGTGGGGTGTTTCCGCCTTGTTCTGCTGTCTCACTATTTTTTTCAGGGTTCTCCATGAGATAAGGCAGCGTTTTTTCAAAATCCACACCAAACCGCAGATCTCTTTTATTCCCGATACTGCTTTCGATGGTCCGGGCAGTATGATCACAGGCCAGAACCAGAGCTTCCTTCCAGGTACGGCCGTTCAGAATCGCGCCGGCCGTGACGCTGGCGAAAAGATCCCCTGTCCCATGATAAGAAACAGGAAGCAGCTCATTCTGATATTCGAACCATTCGCCGTTCCCTGCGTCCAGCCCCATGACTCCCGTCTTTCCCTTTTCCAGGGAAACGCCCGTCAGGGCAGCTTTCCCTCTTCCGGAGTTTCCGGATGTAAGCAGCGCAGAAAGGATCCCGCGGAAATATGCCCTGTCTCCATCCTCTCTGTATGGTATTCCTGTCATCATACAGGCCTCTGTGATATTCGGAAGGATCAGGTCCGCTGACTGGCAGAGGGCCAGGTTCTTTTCCGCGTAGGATGGAAGAAACCCGCTGTATAATCTTCCGTGATCCCCCATCACAGGGTCCGTCAGTACAAAGGTATCCTCCCTCCGAAAGGCATGGATCGCATGAAGGGCCTGCTCTATCAGAGCCTCCGTTCCAAGATATCCCGTATAGATGGCGTCGAAGGTAATCCCCTCTCTTTCCCAGTGTTCCATGATCTTTTCCATCTCTGCGGTAAGATCCTGCCGGAAAACGTCATGGAACATTGTGTGTGCACTGAGCAGCGCTGTAGGAAGGATCACCGTCTCCACCCCCATGGCGGAAAGCACCGGCAGCGCAATGGTGACAGAACATTTTCCCAGACAGGAAATATCCTGAATTGTCAGTATCCTCTTCATTTCAAACTCCTGCCTGTTCGTATTTCCTCAGGATTGATCCAGAAATAACTGTCCCGAATTGCCTGTCTTTTTGTCCGACAGCAAACAGCAAAAATCACATACATGGCTTACAGGGTTCTGATAAACCGGTGGAAGGCTTCTCTTCCTTCCTTTGTATACTTGAAGACGCCGGCGTCCTCCAGGACGGCGGTAAAGGTCCTGCCGACCTCCTCCTCCAGGATCCCTTCCAGGTTCCCGGCATTCACATCCTTATAGGCAGGAAGGAAGCTTTTTACCCATTCTGCATGTTTCTGAAGATCCGGATCCGCAGAAAGATCCTTTCCGGAAAGGATCGCTTCCTCCATTTTTTTCAGTTCCTCTTTCAGCCTGGCCGGAAGGATGGCAAGCCCCATTACTTCAATCAGACCGATATTCTCTTTCTTGATATTGTGCTTGTCCTGGTGTGGATGGAAGACTCCCAGCGGATTCTCTTCGGTAGTGATATTGTTCCGGAGCACCAGATCCAGCTCATAATCCTCCTCCCGCCGTCTGGCGATGGGTGTGATGGTGGAATGAGGCGTCCCCTCCGTCTCATGGAAAATAAAGGCAGCCTCGTCATCATAGCCTCTCCAGCACGCCAGGATATATTCTGCCAGCTGCGCCACTCTGTTCCTGTCCCTGCTGCGAAGGCGGATCACCGACATGGGCCATTTCACGATCCCCGTCCGGATATCTTCATATCCGGGGATGGTAAAGGTCTCCTCCACTTCCGCTCTTGCCATGGGGAAGACATAGTTCCCGCCCTGATAATGGTCATGGGAAAGCACCGAGCCTCCTACAATGGGAAGATCCGCGTTGGAACCGATGAAATAGTGAGGAAACAGAGTAACAAAATCCAGCATATGGTCAAAGGCAGCCCTGTCGATATGCATCGGTGTATGTTTTTTCGAAAACACGATACAGTGCTCATTATAATAAACATAGGGACTGTACTGCAGGTAATAATCCTCTCCGGAAAGCTTCAGGGGAATCACCCGGTGGTTCTGCCTGGCCGGGTGGGAAAGATGTCCTGCAAAACCTTCATTTTCCGCGCAGAGAAGACATTTGGGGTAAGCGCTGCTTTTGATCTTTGCCGCGGCGGCGATGGCCTTGGGATCTTTTTCCGGCTTGGAAAGATTCACAGAAATATCGATTTTCCCGTATTGTGAATCCACAGACCAGTGCAGATCCTTTTTGATCCGCTCTCTGCGGATATAATTGGTATCCCCGGAAAAGGCATAGTACCAGTCTGTGGCCTTTTTCGGGCTTTCCTGATAGAGCTTCTCAAACTCCCCGATCACCTCGGAGGGTCTTGGCATGAGCCGGCCAACCAGCTCCGTATCAAAAAGATCGAAAAACGCGGCTGAATCCCCTTCCAGAATTCCGTTTTCGAAGGCATACCGGCAAAGAGGATCCAGAATCTCCTGAATATCCGGAAGATCTTCTGTCTCCACCAGGCCATCGAAGTCATGGAGCTTTAAAGCGTCCAGAATCCGATTGGATGCCCAGATCCTGTCGCTCTGCTGAATCCAGTTCTTTTGCACCGCGTAATTAACCAGCTGTGAAATCTGAAGTTCTAACATACTATCTGTCCTTTCCTGTTCAGGATCTGTTACTGCTCTGTCTCCAGGGCCTGGTTGCTCATTTCCTCAAGAAGCTCCTTCTTTGCGTCATAAAGCTTCTGGGAAAGGTCTACGTATACTTTCTGCGGATTTGAGAAACGCCGGGACTCATCCCACAGAGTTTCCTGCTCCTTTTTGCAGTAATCGCGGATTTCCATGACGGAAGGAGAAGTATATACTCTGCTGCCATCTTTGATCACCTGTACCAGCAGCTCTCTCACATCATAGGTTCCGCCCAGCACCTTGGTCTTCTTCCAGGTATCTACCGGGTCAAAGATGATCATGGTTTCATTGGGATCAAGGGTTTCGTCAGCAAGGCAGATCAGGTCTGCCTTAATCTTTCCGGTAGCCTTGCTGTAGATACGGAATACCGTTTTATTTCCGGGATTTGTAACCTTTTCCGTATTTTCGGAAAGTTTGATCTTCGGAATGAAGGTATTGTCCTCTGTATTCTTTACGGCAGCCAGCTTGTATACACCGCCGAAGGCAGGATTATCATTTGCAGTGATAAGCTTTGTCCCGACGCCCCAGGAATTGATCCTTGCTCCCTGGGCCTTCAGGCTCTCGATCAGATATTCATCCAGATCGCTGGAGGCTGAAATCGTTGCGTCGTCGAAGCCGGCTGCTGCCAGCATCTTGTAGGCCTCTTTGGAAAGATAAGCCAGGTCCCCGCTGTCAATACGGATTCCGTATCTCTTCAGAGGGATACCCTCTTCCCTCATTTCTTCGAATACACGGATCGCATTCGGAACGCCGGATTTCAGCACATCATAGGTATCTACCAGAAGGGTGCAGGAATTCGGGTACAGCTTTGCGTACGTCTTGAAGGCCGTATATTCATCCGGGAAGCTCATGATCCAGCTGTGGGCGTGGGTTCCCAGAACGGGAACCTCGAACATTTTTCCGGTCAGGACACAGGATGTGCCGGCACATCCGGCGATCATAGCGGCTCTTGCCCCGAAAATGCCTGCATCCGGCCCCTGGGCGCGCCTCAGGCCGAATTCCATCACCGGGTCTCCCTTGGCGGCATAGCAGACTCTGGCCGCTTTGGTAGCGATAAGGCTCTGGTGATTTATGATATTCAGGATAGCGGTCTCCACAAGCTGGGCCTCCATGATAGGCGCCACTACCTTCACCAGGGGCTCTCTTGGAAATACTACAGTTCCCTCAGGGATTGCGTAGATATCCCCGGTAAAATGGAATTTGCTGAGGTACTCCAGAAAATCCTCTTCAAAAATATGAAGGCTTCTGAGATATTCGATATCACTCTCTGAAAATGTCAGGTTTTCTATATATTCGATCATCTGCTCCAGCCCGGCGCAGACGGCAAAACCTCCGCCGCACGGATTGGTCCTGTAGAACATGTCAAAAACCACTGTCTGATCTGATGGGTTTTTAAAATATCCCTGCATCATCGTGAGTTCATAAAGGTCCGTCAATAAAGTCAGATTGTTTGCCCTCATAATTGTACTCCTTTTTTACCACCAATGAAAAATTTGAATTCTGTTCCCGGAACCCTGATTCCCATATAACACAAAAAGAGACCGTACCGGTCTCTTTCACCAGAGTCTAACTCCCGCATGGACGACGTATATGCTGAACCATACACCTCCGTCCTCATGAAGATATACAGGCACTTCCTGACGACTCATGATATTCAAAGTGAAGCATCGGGGATTCGAACCCCGGACAACTTGATTAAAAGTCAAGTGCTCTACCACCTGAGCTAATGCTCCATACAGAAAGGGAACTGAATGCTCCCCCTGAAACCTTATATTAACAGAAACACGAATAATTGTCAAATCATATATCGGAAACGATTCACAGCGAGACGGGCTGCGCTACAGTTCACGGCCTCACCGGCCGGGGACTGATGTGTTTTTTGGCGTCTGTCGGCTCTCCTGACTGCAGAAGAACCTTTTTCCGCTTTCAGAAGGATCATCCTGCGGATGCAGGCAAACGTTAATTACAGCCCCTGGATCTTATATGGAAAAATACGCGTGTCATTTTCCGGCAGAACCTGAGATTAAAAACACCCGGAGAAAAGAGAAGTATCTTTTCTTCGGGTGTTTCTCTTTCCATTACGTAAAGTCAGCAATAGTCAGCATACTGCCTTATCCGGCTTCATGATGCTGAAATATTCTGCTTCAAAGGGTTCAGATGCTCCTCAGGCGATCCGTTCCTGCGGCGGTTTATCTCTGGCGAGTACCGGAACCGCCTGATCTGTGATGTCCGGCACAGCGGCAAAACGCCAGCCGTAACGAACGGTTACTCGTCCTTCTTCGGCATGGCAGGAGTTATCTGCTCCTGTGCCTTAAAAACATAGCCGCATTCGCAGGCCGTATCCTCAACGATCCTGCCCTTGACGGTGAAAACCTCTACTTCCTTACCGCATTTCGGACAAACCCTTTCTTCCAGAACCTGTGTACGGGTTTTCGCCTCACATCCATCCATAACTGCCATAACCTGTTCTCCTTTCCAGAAAAATCAGCCAGATACCCTGCAGGAATGCGATACGACAGCACTTCGCGCTGCGATACGCGTGCAGGGAAACGCTTCGATCAGCGTCTGCTAAATATAAGGATTGATTCAGAAATAACTTTCCCGAATTGCCTGTCTTTTTGTCCGATAGCACACAGCAAAAATCATTTACATAGCCCGCTATACGCATGCTTTTTGCTGTGCACTCTCGAACAAAAATCCTGCGTAATTCGGGACAGTTATTTCTGTCTCAATCCTAACAAGAAGCAGAGAAATTGTCAAGATATCGGAAAGTGCGTCATGGAACTGACCGCCTCCCCCTGTGTTCCTTCAGTCAGGAGGGCCGACAGACGCCGAAAACACATAAGTCTCAGCCCGACGAGAATCTGGACCGTAACCCGTTACGCATCCAGCCGTTTCTGACCAGGGAAACCGGGAACCGTGACTGCCCGTCAGAACTGCTCATAGATGAAGCTTGCGCTGTCGTATCCCGGTCCATAGGATCCGAAGACCAGAAGGATCAGGATCGCCCCGATATAGATCATCCAGCGGAAAATCAAAGGCTGCCGCGCAATGGCACCCCGGATAAAAACGCCCTTTTCATGCAGGCAGTCCACGCCGAAGATCACTATCAGCGCAATCAGAAGCAGGATCCAGTTAGCGTTGTCCAGCCCGAGCCGGATCAGCGATCCATCCACAAGAAAAGCCAGATTATACCATTGTTTCGCGGATCTTGCCATCATCTCCACAGCTGGCAGGAAGCCTCCTGCCCTGGAAAAGAATCTTCCCATAGACATGAGAATAAATGTACGGAACATCTGAAAGGCGCGCCAGGTAAAGGCGGTTTCCCGGATGCCGCAGACACTGCGCATTTTCGCGTAGACATTTACCAGCAGGATACTTATCATGATGATCATGCCGTTCCAGACACCATACGCCAGATATTTCCACTCCGGTCCGTGCCAGATGCCCACCAGCAGGTAGACAATGAAACTGGCAAGAAAAGCCGGCATTCTCTTTCCGACGAACTGCCCGAAGATCTTCCGTGTTTTACGGCTCAGGGAAGCAAAGGATTTCGAAAGAGAAAGGGGGTAGAACACGTAATCACGCATCCAGGCACCCAGGGTAATATGCCATTTTCTCCAGAATTCCTCCACGGAAGTGGCGAAATATGGCTGCCGGAAGTTCAGCTCCAGCTCAATGCCCAGAATCTGTGAAACGCCGCGGGCAATATCCATTCCTCCCGAAAAGTCCATGTAAACCTGGACCCCATAGAGAACTGCCCCCAGGAAAACGATCAGTCCCGTATACTGCTGATAATTATCAAAAATCTGTCCCACAGGAATCATCACCCTGTCGGCAATGATCAGCTTTTTCATCCAGCCCCAGAGGATCAGCTGAAGTCCGAAGGTGAATCTCTCGTAGCTGAATTTATGCCCTTCATAGAGCTGATGCGCCAGATGGGCATGTCTTGCGATAGGCCCCTGCACGATCTGCGGGAAAAAGGACATGAAAAGCATGAATTTCCCCAGATTGGTGTCCGGTTTTAATTTATTCCGGTAAATATCCACCAGATACGCAACAGCCTGCAAGGTATAGAAGGAAATACCCAACGGGAGCAGAAGGTGCAGCATCGGAAGCTGGAAACCCAGAAATCTCAGTCCCTTATTGGCATTCTCCGCAAAGAAGTTGAAATATTTCAGTACCAGCAGGATTCCGAGATCAGACAACACACCCAGGAGCAGGAGCCCCTTCGCTTTTTTATTCGCCTTTTCTTTGTAATCTTTTTTCTGCGCCCTGGAAAGCCCCTCTGTCTCCTTCAAATACCGCTCCGCGTTTCTGTTTACAAGATAGATCGCTTTTCCGTCAAAGAAAGTG
>JAFOJB010000005.1 GCA_017420455.1 Blautia sp. | reverse complement strand
GGAAGAAGAGAGTTTTCCGGCCAGCTCAAAAAACTGGTCTACAAGCGGTGCCATCTCCTCCTGTCTGCGCTTTGTCCTCGTCGGCACATCCATGTCACGATAGCTTTTCTCCAGGGAAAACATCTCCGAAAACGTGCAGAGCGCCTGCCACGCCCAGATCTTTTCCTTTACTTCCTCCGGACAGTCTTCAAGAGCCTTGCTCCCGGGAAGCACTTCGACCACAGTCCTTCTTCCATGAACCCAGCAGCAGCAGCGGATGATGCTCCCATCACTTTCATCCAGCACTTCATAACCGACATATCCATCCGTAAGGAACTTGCCGATATAACCATGGAGATAAAAGGACGGCACAAGGGACATACGCGAATTGTCAAACACAAAAAACACAGCCTGGTTCGGGTCGCCGTCAAGAGGGCTTGTCCTGATCCCCCAGAAATAGCATGTATGGAGGTCCCGTTTTTCATCCCTGGCGTATGTATATGTTTCATCGCCCATCAGCATACTCCGTTTTTTCACGTATTGGAGCAAGGCCATATGCATAGGGAACAGGAGCTTTTCATATCCCCGGGACAGCCAGCCTGACATTGTACCGCGTTCTATTTTTGCGCCTTCGGACACTGCATGGCTGGAGATTGCGTTTACAGGGAGTCCCTGTCTGTATTTCCAAAAAGCGGCATGCGACAGCACGGAAGGGGAGGCTGCGCTGGCATTCAGGATCCTGTCCAGGCGCGGCGCGCGAAGAAGAGTGTCCCCGCTTTTTAACGATGGCACCACATGGGTCTTCATATAGTAAAAACCCGGAATGTATTCCAGGGTCTGATATGTACTTATATTTGGAGAAATGTTGATACGGTTTGCAGAACCATCATGGTTCAGAATCGTTATTATTTCATCTTCCGTATAATGAAAATCCTGGATTTCAAAAACACAGCCATCAGCGGGATCACAATAAGAATCGAGAAATCCTGAACGTCTTGACAGGTTCCTGTTTCCCTTGTTTTTCCTGCCGCCGCCAGCGGTTCCGGTTTTTCCATTACCCTTTCCTGTTTCCTCTTCCGGACTGTCCCCGTCACAGTTTTCACCGTTCTTCCTGCTTCCATCAGGCTGGCCGGATGATTCTTCCGATGTACGCACACAGGAACCAGACGGGTCTTCTGACGATCCGGCGCTTCCGGATGTTTTTTTCTGCGAATCTCCTTCATCGGTCCTGGAATTGTTCCCTTCAGCGGTTTCCCGGCATGACAGGAAGCTTTCGGGCGCATGCAGCTTTAAAAAGGAAGAAAGAATACCAAACCCCTTTTTTCCAAGGCATTTTTTCAGCTTTTCAGATTTTTTCCCAAAACACATTCTGGCAAGGCGTGCCAGAGAAGAATTCTTTGCAGTGATGACAGACTGCAGTGAAGCGACAGTATTTTTCAGATTTTCGATGGAATCTGCCTGTGCCTTGTTTTCCGTGTTAAGCTGCAGTATCTTTTTCTGCGCCTCACTGAGTTTCTGATATAATTCAGAACATCGTTTTTCCGTATCGATCCTTATATTGTGCTCGCAGTTAAATGCTTCTTCAGAATCTTTCAGCCTGGCTGTAATAGCTTTGTATTCCTCCCATAATCCTGCCGGACTGGAAGACAAGGCTTTCTTAATAAAGGAAATGAATTCATTTTCACAGGCAGATTTACTGAACAACCCCATGCCGTATACCTCTTTGACGCAGCCGGATGTTTTGCGGCAGGATCTTATATGGTCCTGCCAGGAAAGATCAGATATCGGTGTTTTTCTTTGGGATAAGGTCCACCAGACCGGAGACGAGCGAATTATATTGCTTCTCCAGACATAAATACTTTCTTTTGTATTCTGTGTTTTCTTCCTTCAGGCGGCGGATCGTTTCCAGGGCTTCCTCTAATTTAGCTTCATCAGTGATTTTTTCATCATCTGGCATTTTCTTTTTACGCCCAGGCCGCAGCGGTTCCAATACAGCCTGTTCCCCAGGCTTTTCTTCTTTTTTCGGGTGATACCCGCCATGCTTTCCTGTTGGTACAGTTTCCCCGGTTTCTGGGTTTATCTTGCCAATCAGACGACGCTTGTACCTGTATTTTCCCTGTTCTTCATCAAAAAAACATGTTGAGTCATAAACATAAGTAATATCCCGTTTTCTGTCATAACATTTCACTATTGCCATAATATGTATCTCCAATCTCAAGCGCATGTAATATTATACCACATTAATATCACTTTGTCAATACTAAATAATATTACATTAGTATTAATATTGCATGTTATAACTATAACAAGATCCATTCAGCGTTATTATACTTCTACTCGGATAGACTTGTATAGCAATAGCGTTAAAAGAGCCAGTTCATAGGTCAACTGGCTCTTCTTAGTTCGATATTATATTCCTACGGGTCACACTATCTTTCAGATACTGTTTATTCAGCAAACCAGGCATTTTCCTTAATCCGAGACAGTTGTCAATCACAATCCCAGAATACTCTTCCAGGTTGCCGGACCTGCAATCCCATCCACGGCAAGACCGGCATG
>JAFOJB010000572.1 GCA_017420455.1 Blautia sp. | reverse complement strand
CCGGGGATCTATGTCCCTGCCTTTTATGACGTCTCCTACAATCCGGATGGGACGCTTGCCTCCTTCCGGCCCAACAGGCCGGGCGTACCGGAAAGGATCAGCCGCCAGGTCGTAACAGATCTGGGGAAAGACTACCACCGGATCCATTATCCGGTGGTCCCGTTTCTGAAGGCGACCCAGGACAGGGTGACGCTGGAAATCCAGAGAGGCTGTATCCGGGGCTGCCGTTTCTGCCAGGCGGGAACCATCTACCGGCCCACCAGAGAGCGGGATGTGGCTTCCCTCCAGGAATCCGCTTCGGAAATGCTGCAGAATACCGGACACGAGGAAATCTCCCTCAGCTCCTTAAGCTCCAGCGACTATACACAGCTTCCGGAGCTGGTCGACTATCTGATCCGGGAATGCAGGGAAAAAGCCATCAACATTTCCCTTCCGTCGCTGCGCATCGACGCCTTCTCCCTGGATGTCATGAGCAAGGTGCAGGATGTCCGGAAGAGCAGCCTCACCTTCGCGCCGGAGGCAGGCTCCCAGAGACTACGGGACGTCATCAACAAGGGTCTTACCGAGGAGGTGATCCTGAAAGGGGCCGGAGAGGCCTTTCAGGGCGGCTGGAACCGGGTGAAGCTGTATTTCATGCTGGGCCTTCCCACCGAAACCGAGGAGGATATGAAGGGCATAGCCCATCTGGCCGAAAAGATCGCTGAAACCTATTACGAAATTCCCAAGGACCAGAGGCACGGGAAGGTACAGGTGAATGTCAGCACATCGTTTTTCGTACCGAAGCCCTTCACCCCGTTCCAGTGGGCTCCCATGTTCCGGGAGGAGGAATTCGTGGAAAAAGCCCGGATCGTGAAAAACGAGATCCGTTCCCAGCTGAACCAGCGGAGTATCCATTACAGCTGGCACGAGCCGGATGTGACCATACTGGAGGGGTTCCTCGCCCGGGGCGACAGAAGATGCGGCGAGGCGATCCTTTCTGCGTATCGGAAAGGAGCCCTTTACGACGCCTGGTCCGAAAATTTCCGTTTTGACCTGTGGAAGGAAGCCTTCCGGGAAACCGGGACGGACCTGGATTTCTATACCATCCGGGAACGGGATCTGCAGGAGCTTCTTCCCTGGGACTTTATCGATGCCGGCGTCACCCGGGAATTTCTGCAAAGGGAATGGGGGCAGGCGAAAAAGGAAACGGTGACGCCCAACTGCCGTCAGAAATGCTCCGGCTGCGGCGCCAGGATATATGGAGGCGGGGTATGCTTTGAGAACAGGGAGGAACAGTGATTGAAGGTAAGGGTTAAATTTGAGAAGGTGGGGCCGGTGAAATTTGTCGGTCACCTGGATACCATGCGGTATTTTCAGAAGGCAGTAAGGAGGGCAGATCTTCCGGCTTCCTTTACCGGCGGGTACAGTCCTCATATGATCATGTCCTTCGCGTCTCCCCTTGGCGTCGGGACAGAGAGCAGAGGAGACTATTTTGACATGGAGCTCAGAGAGGAGCTGCCCACCGCCGAGATCGAAAAAAGGCTGGAAAAAGCCATGGCGGAGGGCTTCCACATCGTGAGCGCCAGAAAGGTGGAGGACAAAAAGGCGGGGAATGCCATGTCCCTGGTGGCGGCTGCCGACTACCTCATTCAGTTCCGTCCGGGAAAAGTACCCGCTTTTCTTACGGAAACAGAAAACTCACGGAAAGAAAAGGATGGAGAAGGGGAAGGAAAAGGAGAAGGGGAAGGAGCAGGAAAAGGAGAAGGAACAGGAGCAGAAGCAGGGGAAGTCAGCAATGCTGAGAATATTACTGGAAGTGCAGGCCTTCAGAAAGCGATTTCCGCATTTCTTTCCCAGCCGGAAATACTGATCACGAAGGAAACGAAAAAAGGGGAGAGCCAGGTGGACATCCGCCCCAGAATATACAGGATGGAGGCCGTGAACGGAGTTGGCACGGCTGCTGCGGTGTCATTTGCAGACGGACCTGCTGCGGTGTCAATTGCGGACGGATCTGCTGCGGTGTCAACTGCATGCATGTCGGAGACGCTGCCTGCTTCAGACAGAACGCCTGATGCTGAACATCATGCAACGGATGAGCGGTATTGCCACGATGACCAACCGTTATGTGAAACGGCTCGAAGGAACACAT
>JAFOJB010000571.1 GCA_017420455.1 Blautia sp. | reverse complement strand
TCCACAGCACGATAGTATGTAGCCATCAGAAACCTCCTCCTATTCACAAGTATATACAGACACGCATTGCCGCCGGATGACGAAGCTCTTATTTTGATTTCCCGATCAGCTCGATGATGCTCTCTATCGTCTCAAAGTTTTCCGGAAGTACATCGTCCACAGGGATCTCTACCCCGAATTCATCCTCAATTTCGGAGATCAGGGAAAGGATATCAAAGGACTTCAGGATGCCGTCTGTAACCAGGCTTTTTTCCTCTGCAAAATCCACCTCGGGTTTGATGTCTTCCAGGATCTCGATCAGCTTTTCTTTCATTTTCATTCCTCCATTCAACAGATGATTCCGGCGCAATAAGACATCATTTCGATGAACGGTCTTTTTTGCCCCATATCATACCATAACATTCAGATACAATGCATCAGACCGTATCCCTTTCTCCGGTTCAGGAATCATGCGTTCTCCTGTCCGAAGAGGATCCGGCCCAGTACCTCTGAAAACTTTTTCGCGTTCTCACCGCTCATGTGGCCGTCATAATCCACGAATACCTCCGTCATATGAGAAAAGGCGTCGAAGTATTCTCTGTTAAAATTATAATACGTTACCCCTCTGTTTGCAAAGTATTCCGTAAAATAATCCCACGCAGCGTCAAAGTTTTCCTGGTCACGCTGGAGAGCTCCGCCTGGCAGCGGGGTGGATATTGCCGCAAACTCCACATTGTTTTCTTTACAGAGGGTGATCAGCCTGTCGACATACTGAAGGCTGTTCTCCCTGATCTCGGATTCCTCAAAGAGGGTAGGATGATAAGATGGGAAATCCTCTTTGGACAGGGGATACTTTTCGATCCATCCGTTTTCGTGATACTCCTGCAGCTTCCCCCTGAAATTGTCGATCCGGTACTCTCCCTTCAGCTTCTGGTCCAGATTATCCTGCACTCTGGGCAGCTCGCTCTTCAGCGGATACTCGTAGAAGGGGAAGAAAACAGTCCGGAAATCACAGTCCATCAGCGTATCAAAGTAGTAGGAAAGCTTTGCCCGGGAGAGCGGGAATTCATGATAGAACAGCAGGTAATTATTCCCTTTCTCCTTCTCTGTCACGATATAGCCGGGATCCAGCTCGAAAATGATCTTTTTCGGATCCTGCTTTTCAATGACCAGCTTTGCCAGATAATAAGAATCCACCGGATACTGACCCCCGGCGCAGAGATTGTGGCCTTCCAGACCGGTGCCCTCCAGCAGGATTTCCGGGACGATATTCATTTTCCCATTGGAGGACCCCAGCAGGATCACATCCTTTTTCCCGGACACCACCGTATGGACGTCATTTCTTGTATAGGTACAGGGATACAGGGCTGTGTCCATGGCCTTGATCACCAGAGCTGTAACCGCCGCGCAGAGCACCGCACATATGATTTTCTTTTTAGAACTGCGCATATATGAACCCCCTTGCTGCCGCCATCGGGCTGAAAAGCGGGATCGCGGTTAGTAAAAGAAGGCACACTGCGACCCGCAGAGCCAGCGGCCTTTTCGCCAGGGTCTCCCGGATATGCATGCCTTTTTCCTGCAGGATGCTGACGGTAAACAACAGGAGTATGCCGATTCCCAGTGTCAGAAGGGCATACGGCGTATAAGCCGTCCCCAGCTTTCCGGAGGAAATCTGCAGGAACATGGACGGCTCGAACCGGGTCACGGAATACCACATCATCTTCAGAGTGGTCCCAAGGCTGTCCGCGCAGTCGAAGTACCAGCTGATGTTGATGATCGCGAAGGTCCGGAAGATCATGAACAACCGGTACCAGGCAGCCTTGTCGTTGATATGAAGCTTCTTTTTGGCAGTCTCATAGCCTGCGGCAAAAAAGCTGGAAAAGGCGATGATCACGCCGTTATAAAGACCCCAGCCGATATTGCTCCAGGTGGGGCCGTGCCAGATGCCCACTACCAGGAAAACAATAAGGTTCGCGATGCAGATGGGGATCAGCCTTCCCTTTTTCTTTCCAAGAACCTTTTTGGCAGATTTTCCCAGCCGGTTCATGGCTTTGGAAAGAGTCAGGGGATACATGACGTAGTCCTTCATCCAGGAGCCCAGCGTAATATGCCATCTTCTCCAGAAATCTGTAAGAGACACGGAGAAGAAGGGGCGCTGGAAGTTCTCATCCATCTGTACCCCAAACAGAGAGGCAGCGCCGATCATCACATCGATACCGCCGGAAAAATCCGCGTAAAGCTGGGCCGAGTACAGAAGGACGCCGAAAATGGCGATCCCGGCGTATTTGTCGGGATCCGCGAAGATCGCCTCCGCAAATACCGCCGCCCAGTCCGCGATAAGCATTTTCTTGAAGATACCCCAGAGAATCCTCTCCAGGCCGAATTCGATCCTCCGGAAAGAGAAGGGGTGGGATTCGTACAGCTGACAGGCCAGCGTTTTGTACCGGCCGATCGGACCCTGGACAAGCTGCGGAAAGAACGCCACGAACAGCGCGTATTTCAGCGGGTTTTTCTCCGGCTCGATCCTTCCCCAGTATACATCCAGGACATATCCCACCGTCTGGAAGGTGTAGTAGGAAATTCCCAGAGGAAGGAGCAGATCCAGCATGGAGAAGTTCGAATGGAACAGGCTGTTCAGGTTGGCAAGAATAAAGTTCGTGTACTTCAGATAGGCCAGCATTCCGAGATCCAGAAGAATGGCGGCAAGCATGATCCATTTCGTGATTTTTTTGGCTGTCTTCCGGTCCCCGGTTTTCTGGTAGATGCGTCCGATCCACCAGGCGCCTCCAAAGGTGATCACCGTGGAGTACAAAAGAAACGCCGCGGCCGGAACGCTGCTGAGAAGATAGTAGGCATAGCTGGCTGCCAGAAGTACGAGCCATTGTACCTTTTTCGGCGCCAGATAATATACGATCAACGCGATCAGCAGAAATAAGATGAATTGATTTGATGTGATCGACATGTGTACTGCTCCTGTATCTATGATATCGCAGACTGCTGTCTTCCAGACGAAGCAGTCCCTAAAAGGAGGATATGTTGCTTTTTGCTCCATATCCTCCTTTTTCACATTTTTTCTGTGTTCTGTTTCCTTTTCGAAGCCCGTCCGGGGTTCCTGTCTCAATCCTTATGAGTCACTGCCATG
>JAFOJB010000570.1 GCA_017420455.1 Blautia sp. | reverse complement strand
GTAAGAGGTTTGGATACATCCAGCGTGACGCTTGTGTTTCCTGTTTCTGCCTTTGCGGTTTCCTCCTGTTCTGCCTCTGCGGTATCAGAACCAGCCTCTGCTTCCCCGCTGTCCAGCTCCGGAAGCTCATCGGAGGAGGCGGCGTTTTCTTTTTCTGCAAAAGCACCCTGGTCATCCTTCTTTTCCTCCGCGGGAGCGGCCTCTGCCTCTTTCTCTGTACTTCCGGAAGCAGCTGTACCAGGTGAAGCCTTCTTCTCATCGGTGATCAGCAGCTCGTCGGCGCCTTCCGCGTCCTTTTTCTTATCGGCTATGCCATCGGTCAGCTCATCTGCATGCTTTATATCCGAAGCCTTTGTTTCACTGGTTGCCGCTTTCTTCTGACAGCCGGAAAGCGCTCCGGCCACAAGACAGCAGGATAATAGTAATATAAGTCCTGATTTTCTTCTCAAAATAACTCCCCCTTTTATTTGCTGTGTCGACAGGTTTCTTTTCAGAATTCAGGAACTCCTTCTTCCCCGTCGGTATGTACGATATTTCCGGCATTTCTGCCAGATGTCTCCGGTCTGTCTGACCGATGCCTCTTCTTTCCGGTCTGTCTGACCGATGCCTCTTCTTTCCGGTCTTTCCGGTCGTTTCTCCTGGCGTCTCCGGTTTTCTGCCGGTTTCCTTACCGGATTCTTTCCGGGAATCCCACTTTTTTCTGGACCTTGCGAAGGGTTTTGGAGGATACGTAGTAAGCCTTCTCTGCATTTGCCTTAATGACAGAATCGATATAGGCCTTCTCCTTTGTCAGACGGGCGACCTCGTCCTGCAGGGGCTTCAGAATGCTGATCACAGCCTCTCCTACGGCCGGCTTCAGTTCTCCATACCCCTTGCCCTCGAATTCCGCCACTGTTTCCTGGGGCGTTTTCCCGGTGCAGGCGCTGTAGATATCGATCAGGTTCTTCAGCCCCGGCTGTTCATCCCTGTAGGCAATCACGCCTTCGGAATCCGTCACCGCACGTTTGCACTTTCTCATGATGGTATCCGGATCGTCCATCAGATAAATGCTTCCGTTCGGATTCTCATCGGATTTGGACATCTTTTTGGAAGGATCCTGCAGGCTCATGATCTTGGCGCCGACCTTTCCGATGTAGGCTTCCGGAACGGTGAAGACATCTCCGTAGAGGTTGTTGAACCGCTCTGCAATGTTTCTGGTAAGCTCCAGGTGCTGCATCTGATCGATCCCCACCGGAACTACATCTGCCTGGTAGAGAAGGATATCCGCCGCCATGAGAACGGGATAGGTGAAAAGACCTGCGTTGATATTATCCGCATGCTTCGCCGACTTATCCTTGAACTGGGTCATCCGGTTCAGCTCTCCCATATAGGTAAAGCACTTCAGGATCCAGGCAAGCTCTGCGTGGGTGGAAACATGGGACTGATAATAGATGCAGTTCTTTGTCGGATCCAGCCCGGCCGCCATATACAGGATCAGCAGGTTTCTGGCTCTCCTGCGCAGCTCTGCCGGATCCTGGCGGATAGTGATGGAATGCATGTCCACAACGCTGTAGAAGCATTCGTATTCTTCACTCAGGGTGACCCAGTTTTTCAGCGCTCCCAGATAGTTGCCAAGGGTGAGATTTCCTGTTGCCTGCATCCCGCTGAAGAGCACTTTTTTTCCGTCGATCATGTGTAGTTATCCTCCATATTCTTTTACCCGTGAACACCGTCAGCCGCCGTTTCAGACGGGAAAGGCCGGGCGTCCACTCAGAAATTTTATAATGGGCTGCTTCCGCGATGAAAGCAGCCCAGCTTATCTTCAGATTCAGTTATGATCAGTATTGTAACCAGATGTTCTGGTGTGATATGGGGCAAAAAGACCGTTCAGCAAAATGATGTCTTTTTGCACTGGAATCATGAACCATTACGGAGTGGTGCTGCCGTCAGATACCGTTTCCTGCGCTCCCGGATTTTCATAGTTTGCCAGGATCGCCTGCGCTTCCTCTGCCGGAACCTCCCGTACGAATTCCCCACTGGCGAAGAGTGTCTGTCCCTGCCAGTCTACACGGATCCATCCGTTTTCACAGACACCGGTGCTGATGAGCTGCGTTCCTTCCTGCGCGGAGCTGAAGACCGTCGCGTCCGGCGTTGCATCCGTACGAAGATTCAGATTCGCAGTGGCAACGGTATATACACCGTTTTTCTTTTCTACATTGATCCCACTGGGCGACTGCTCTATTACCGGAGCAGGAGTGGGGGTTGCCTCCGGTGTGGGCGTAGGCGAAGGCGGAATGGGCGTAGGAGTCGGAACAGGCGTCGGGGTCGCTCTTACCACCGTTACCACAGCATCTGTTCCCTCTGTAAATCCACACCCCGGGAGACACAATGCAAGTCCCAGTACTGCGATCAGTAAACCCGCTCTTTTCATTATATCTAATCCTCCTTAAACGCTGAAATCCATATTTCAGAAATCTGTACTGTCCGTAACCTTTAATATACAGTATTTCACAGAATTATGCAAGCTGATTCTTGTCTCTGTAAATATATTTTCCCAGTTTCCCCATAAGAATCTGTCCATTTTCCGCCGCCAGATTCCCGCGCAGGAAAACCTTTTCCACATCTCCGTGTAATGAAAATCCTTCAAAGGGATTATTGTCCGTATTGCATGCCTGGGTCCTGGCGGAGATCACGCTCTCCTTTTCCGGATCAAAAACCACGATATCCGCGTCGCTTCCCTTCGCGATCACGCCCTTCCGGGGCCAGAGCCCGTATAATCTGGCGGGATTCTCACATAAAAGCTCACACATTTTTTCGACGGTGATCCTTCCGGTCCGGACGCCGTAGGTATAGAGAAGCGCGCCTCTGGTCTGAACACCGGGCAGTCCGCCGGGGATTCTGGTGAAATCCTCCTTTCCCAGCGCCTTCTGGGCCAGGGTAAAGCTGCACTGGTCCGTAGCGACGGTCTGGATCTCTCCTGTTTTCAGGGCATCCCAGAGCGCCTCCTGATCTTCCTTCTTGCGGATCGGCGGCGCGCACACATAGACAGCGCCTCCGAAATCCGGTTTACTGTACACGGAATCCTCCAGCAGCAGATACTGCGGGCAGGTTTCCGCATAGACGGTCTGTCCGTTCTGCCGTGCTCTTTCTACCTCCAGAAGAGCCTTCCTGTTGGTCAGATGAACGATCATCACGGGCGCTCCGGCCTGGCCTGCGATGACCAGGACCCGATGGACCGCTTCTGCTTCCAGCGTATCGGGACGCACCAGAGGATGGTTCTCCGGCCCCAGACGGCCGGCCGCTTTTGCTTCCTGGATGAGGGCGTCGATGACGCCTGCGTTCTCGCAGTGGATGCCGGCAAAGCAATCGTATTTCTTCAGGCATTTGATGATTCTGTACAGGTCGGCATCGTTCACCATCATGGCGGGATACGTCATATACAGCTTAAAGCTGGTGATCCCTTCCTGCAGCATCAGAGGGATCTCCTTTTCCACCTCCTCATTCCATTCCACCACGGACATGTGGAAGGAATAGTCGCAGGAGCATTTCCCATCCGCCTTTCTGTGCCATTTTTCCAGCCCTTCCATCAGGGAATGGCCGCCCTTATCCTGGGAAGCGTAGTCGATCACCATGGTAGTCCCGCCAAGTAGGGCAGCCCTGGTGCCGGTCTCAAAATCATCCGCCGTGACCGTGCCGGCCACTTCCAGATCAAAATGGGTATGGCCGTCGATAAACCCGGGGAAAAGCAGCTTTCCGGAAACATCCATCACGATGGCGTCTTCGCAGGAAAGCTCTGTCCCTGTTTCCAGAATCTTTTCTCCCTCGATGAGGATGTCCATCCGGCTGCAGCCGGAAGCACTGACCACTGTTCCGTTTTTCAGCAGATATTTCTTCATACAGAAAGACCTCCTTTAAGGATCGAGACAGAAATAACTGTCCCGGAATGCCTGTCTTATTGTCCGACAGCATACAGCAAAAATCACTTACATTAAGATGTGTATTTCGTCTGAACTGACAGGCTGCAGCTTCAGACAACACACCTGTAAGCTAAAACATTCCGCCGCATTTTCCATCTGTTACGGCGTTTTTTCAATACCGTTATATCTGATATAAAGACACTTCTGCGTAGAATGGGCTATCCGCGCAGAGCATTTTCCTGGCGGAAAGAGCGGACGATGGCCTTCATGT
>JAFOJB010000055.1 GCA_017420455.1 Blautia sp. | reverse complement strand
CCCAGGGGCTCGCTGCTGTATTCTCCCAGGAAAATGGCGCCTGCATTATGTACCTTCATCATCACCTCGAAGGGATTTCGGGTGACGATTTCCATATGCTCGGAGGCGATGGCGTCGGCCGCTTCAATGGCGTCGTCCATGGTATCCGCCAGCAGGATATAGCCGAAATTCTCAAGAGATTTTTCGATGATGGCCTTCCGGGACAGAACCTCTGTAAAACCCGCGATCTCCTTTTCCACCGCTTTTGCGAAAGCTTCGCTGGTGGTGATGAGAATAGCGGAAGCCATTTCATCGTGCTCTGCCTGGCTCAGAAGATCTGCTGCCACATACCGCGGATTGGCAGAATCGTCCGCAAGCACCAGGATCTCGCTGGGACCGGCGATGGAATCGATGCTCACATGCCCATAGACCGCTTTTTTGGCCAGTGCCACAAAGATGTTTCCGGGCCCGACGATCTTGTCCACCTTGGGAATACTTTTCGTCCCGTAGGCCAGGGCGCCGATCGCCTGGGCGCCGCCCACCTTGTAGATTTCGTCCGCTCCGGCTTCCTTTGCCGCCACCAGCGTGGAGGGATTGACCCTGCCGTCCCTTCCGGGAGGCGTCGTCATGACAATATGGGGAACCCCGGCCGTTTTGGCGGGGACAATATTCATCAGTACAGAGGAGGGATATACCGCCTTTCCGCCGGGGACATACACTCCCACCCGGTTCAGCGGCGTGACCTTCTGGCCCAGCATGGTGCCCTGCGGCGTGCTGGTGAACCAGCTGTTCTGCCGCTGCTTTTCATGGTATTCCCGGATATTCACCAGTGCCTTCCGGATGACCTCGATGAGCTTTTCATCGACCTGTCCGTAAGCCTCCCTGACCTCCTCATCGGTCACCCTGATGGTCTCTGCGGTGACCTCGGTTTTATCAAACTCTCTTGTGTACGAAAAAAGGGCCTCGTCACCCTTCACCCGTACGTTCGCAAGGATATCCGCGACCACAGCCTCATATTTTCCATAGCTCTGGGGACTTCTCTTCAGAAGCGTGTCCAGAATATCCTTCGTCGTCTCTTTCGTCAGCTTAACTGTTTTCATGAATGCTCCTCTTATTCCCGCGCTCAGATCACTTTTTTCAGTTCTCCGATGAGCCTGCGGATCCGTTCATTCTCCATTTTCATGCTTACCTGGTTTACCACCATCCTGGCGGACAGGGGACATACCTCCTCCAGCACGGTAAGTCCGTTTTCGCGGAGCGTGCTTCCTGTTTCCACGATATCCACGATCACCTCGGAAAGGCCTACAATAGGCGCCAGCTCTATGGAACCGTTGAGCTTGATGATCTCCACCGAGCGGTGCTTCTGGTTGAAGAAATAGTCCTTCGCAATATTGGGATATTTGGTCGCGACACGGATCAGCTGGTTGTTCCGGAGGCTTTCTCTGGCACTCTCCGGACCGCAGACGCACATTCTGCAGACACCGAAGCCCAGATCCATCACCTCGTACAGCTTCCGCCCCTCCTCCAGGATCGTATCCTTTCCGACCACGCCGATATCCGCCGCGCCGTACTCCACATAGGTAGGCACATCCGGACCCTTCGCCAGGAAAAAGCGAAGCTTCTGCTCTTCATTCACGAAGATCAGCTTCCGGGTATCCTTATCCCTCATCTCCTCGCAGGTGATCCCTGTTTTCTCCAGGAGATCCAGGGTCTTCTGGGCAAGTCTGCCCTTGGTAAGCGCAAACGTCAGATATCTCATAACCCTTTCCCCTCCCTTCGAAGACAAAGCCTTACATTTCTCCCCTCAGCCCGCCGTTTCCTGGCTTCCCGCAGGGCGCTCTCCTGCTCCTCCTCCGTGTAAAAGATGGTTTCCACCTCAAAACTCTCCGGAATCCGGATCTTCTGGCTCTGAAGAGCCAGGAGGAGATTGTCGATGACGATGGCAAAGCCGATGGAAGGCGCGGGTTTTCCGAAATGCTTCATCAGCTCATCGTAACGGCCCCCCTTTACCACAGGCTCCCCCGTACCGTAAGTATAGGCCTGGAAGATGATCCCGGTATAATACTGGTACTTGCTCACCATGGCAAAATCGAAGGAAATATATTTCTCATAACCATATTCGCACATCAGCCCGAAGATCCTCGAAAGACGGTCCACCGCCGCAAGGGCCCTGGGATTCTCCGTAAGACTTCTGGCCTTTTCCAGAATATCCAGAGAACCGAACATCTGTGGAATCTCCGTAAAAGCGAGAGCAAGATCCTCCCGGACCTTCAGCTCCTCCATCAGTTCGGAAACGCCGAAATCGTTTTTCTGGGAGATCAGGGCCCGCAGCCTCTTCTCCGCCTCCTCCGGAAGGTCCGCCTCCTGGAGAAGGGATTTAAAATAATCCACCTGCCCCACACTGATCTGGAATTCACTGAGGCCT
>JAFOJB010000569.1 GCA_017420455.1 Blautia sp. | reverse complement strand
TCATCACCTCCCAGCCCCAGAATACCTCCTTCTTTCAGAATCATATCCTGAATTACCAGATTCCGGTGGTCTTCATGGACCGTGAGCCAGATTCCATTTCCGTCAGCTATATCGGCTTCCGCAACTACGACACCTTCTATCATCTGACAGAAGCGCTCCTGAACAAGGGATACCGGGATATCGCCCTGGTCTGCGGTCCTCTGGGTTTTTCCTGTGAGCGCAACTGCATCCAGGGCTGCCGGGACGCCATGGAGACCTTCGCTCCGGATCTTCTTCCCAACAGAATATGTATCACCAACCTGACCAGAGAGGATGCCTTCAGCAGCTTTTTCAAACATTTTTCCGGAAATCTGCCCCAGGTCCTGATCTCTACCTGCCGGGAGGTCACCTATGGGATCCAGGCGGCGCTGGAGTACCAGGGGCTGAAAACGCCTGACGACCTGCTGTTGATCAGCTATTCCGAGGAATCCTGGACCGATATCAACCAGCATTCCGGGCTCTATCTGATTTCCCGTCCGAGCACGCTCCTGGGAGACAGGGCCGCCAGGATCCTGCTGCAGAATATTCAGAATCCCAGCCTGTTCGAGCAGACCATGCTGGAACTGGAAAATCCGGATCCCCATCTTTCCTCCCGGCTCCCGGAATGCCCGGATTTCCTGCCGGATAAGAAGGGGCGTTCCTTTTACATCCAGAAGCCCCGGGATGTGATCCGCTTTCTTGCCATCGACAATCCCACTGTGCGGGCCCTGGAGCTTCTGAAGGACAATTTCACCCGCACCACGGGCATCGGCGTGGAAGTGACCAAAACCTCCCAGAACAAGCTGTTCCACATGATCTATAAAGCCACCGAGGAGCTTACCACCTCCTACGACTTTTACACCTACGATGTTCCCTGGCTGGAATATATGGTCCAGAATATCTGCCTTGCAGATATCACGGCCTTCTCGGAGAGCAGCCACTTCAAAAAGGATCTGCTGTTTCCCGTAAATCTGCGGAACTGCCAGATTGAAAACCGCTTTTTCGGCATTCCTCTGATCGGCGGGACCCAGCTTCTTTTCTACAGAAGAGATCTGTTCGAAAGCCGCATTCTGCAGCAGGAGTACCAGAAGAACAGTTCCATCTCCCTGCGGGCTCCCAGAACCTGGAAGGAATTCAATGACATCGCCGCCTTCTTCACCAGGGAACTGAATCCCTCCTCCCCCACGGAATTCGGGACATCCCTGGCCGCCGGATACGATGAGGAGCTGGCGCCGGAAATCCTGATCCGGATCTGGTCCTTCGGAGGACGGCTCTGGGATAATTATAACCGTCCCACCTTCGCCACCAAGGAAAATGTCATGGCATTTGAAAGCCTGCTGCGTACCCTGAAATACACGCCGGACAAACAGCTCGCCTGCCCGATCGAGCGGACCGTGGAGGATTTCTGCTCCGGAAAGACCGCCATGCTCATCACTTTCTCGGAATATGCCCAGGAGGTATCCCAGAACCTGAAGGCGAATGTCATGGGCCGCGTAGCGGTACATATGATTCCCGGAAAGCATCCGGCCAGCATCGGCTGGAATATCGGGCTGAATCCTTTTTCTCCCCGCAGGGACTCGGTATACGAGTTCCTTTCCTGGATCTGTCAGGTGGATACCAGCTTTTATCTGACGATCCTCAACGG
>JAFOJB010000568.1 GCA_017420455.1 Blautia sp. | reverse complement strand
CGGATCTGTTTCCGGCGAATGCGTCCGGATCAGGCGGAAATAAGCCTTTTTGATTTCTGCCGGAGATGCGCCTTTGGGCAGCTCCAGAATTTTATAATAATCTTCCATGATTTCCGCTCCTTCTGTTCACAGGTCTGCAGTATCTTTTCCGGATATCGGAAAAGGACATCAGGATATTACCTTCAGGATATTACCTTCAGGATATTCTCTTCAGGATATTCTCTTCAGGACATCATTTTCAGAATCTGTTTCAGGTCTTTTTCCAGCTCCGCAGCTTCCCCGTCGTTCTCCATGACGATCGCCTGTTTCAGATTCCTGACTGCCCGCTCCAGGTTCCGGTATTCTGTTTTCTCCGTATCCTGTGCTTTTTCCAGGATCCGCTCTGCCCGTCGTATAGTCATCCGGTACCTGTCGGCGACAGGACTTTCCTTCCAGTTCTCTATATCCGGCATCTCCTCGATCCTGGGACCTTTCTGCATTTCGATCCGGATCGAAGCATCCTTGCCGGTACTCACGATCTTTGCCCTGACGTCCAGAATCCCGTTCAGATCATAGGAAAACGTTACCAGAAGCTTTTCCTCATGCGCAGGACGGGGCGGTATTCCCTTCATGGTAAACTCGCCCAGATAATGATTGCTGTCCACCCAGTCGCTCTCTCCCTGATAAACCTCGATCTTTGCTTCCGTCTGATAATTCGACGAGGTGGAATACGTTTCCTCTCTTCTGGCGGGGATCGTCACGTTCCGGGGAATGACGACGCTCATTCTTCTGGAGGACATTCCGTCAAATACCCGGATCCCTAAAGTGAAAGGATTCACATCTGTCATGAGAAGCCCTTCTTCCGGCAGGATCTTTCCCTCTATGATCGCTGCCTGAACCGCAGCCCCCTCTGATACAGCATAATCCGGATTGACCGCCCGTTCCGGAACAATTCCCAGATATTCCTGAATATCCTTTTCGATCATCGGCATTCTGGTGGAGCCTCCCACCAGGATCACCCTGTCGATCTCTTCCGCGGAAAGCCCGCTGTCCGACAGCACTACTTCGATGGGCGTATGTGTCCGTTTTACAAGATGCTCTGTCATCTGTTCAAAAAGAGAAACCGTAATGACCAGATCCAGCTCCAGAGGAGTGCCGTTTTTTACCGCCAGGGCGGGCAGCAGGACATGGTACTCTTCTTCTTCGGAAAGCGCCATTTTGCACTTCTCCGCCTCTTCCTTCAGACGTACGCAGGCATAGGGATCCTTTCTCAGGTCCACATTGTATTTTTTCTGGAATTCCTTTACGAAACAGTCGATCAGGCATGCATCGAAATCCTTTCCGCCAAGCTGATTATCTCCGCTGCTGGCCTTTGCTTCCAGCACGCCGTCGAACATCTCCAGCAATGTCACATCGAAGGTACCGCCGCCCAGATCGTATACCAGGATATGGCTCTCTTCTTCCATGTGGTCAATTCCGTAGGACATGGCGGCGGAAGTGGGCTCATTCAGGATCCGTTCTACCTGAAAACCGGCCAGCTCTCCCGCCCGCACTGTTTCCTGCCTCTGAATATCATTAAAATAGGCAGGCACAGATATTACAGCACGGCTGATCTCTTCCTTCAGATAACTGGAAGCATAGGTTCGGACATATTCCAGCAGCTTTGCCGAAAGCTCCAGGGGAGAATAGTCCATATCTCCAAGCCGGATCATTTCTCCCGTACCGGTTTTCCGTTTTATTTCCATGGCTGTTTTTTCCGGAGAAAGAAGAAGCTGCGCTTTCGCCCGTTCTCCCACTACCCAGTTTCCATCGTCATTGATGCCTACCACTGAAGGTGTAACGATCTCACCTGCGGGATTCGGGATCATCTCCGTTTTCCCGTTCCGGTAAACAGCTGCCTCTGTCGTTGATGTACCAAGATCGATTCCAATGATTGTATTGCCCATGCAATACTCCTTTCTACGTTATGAAAGATGATAAATACCACCTGATTGGGGGCGCTTTTTTCATAATCTGATAAGCACCGTTCAGATCTGCGTTGACGTATGTCTCTTTGTCTGACATAAACAGAACACGGTGGATCATAATGACACGTGACAGTTATTAAATGTTCCCGTTTCAATTTGCGCTGCGATATGCCCAGGCGCACACCTTCGCTTTTTTCAGGACTTTTCCCTTATAGATAAGACCAGACTCGAAAGTCTCCTTTACCGTTCCGTGGCGGGATTCTTCCTGTGTTTCCGCTGTCACGATCACTTCGTGAAGCTCATAGTTCACTGGTTCCTGCCACGCTGCAATGACAGCGATGTTCAGTTTTGCCATCTCCTCCAGACTTTTCCGGAGCGCCAGGGCCAGCTGCTTTTCCCAGGCTTCATTTCCCTTTGCCGCATTGCCCAGGATCCGAAGCTGTTCATAGTTTTTCCATGAAAGCAGCGCCAGGTTTTTCTCTGCTTCTTTGCATTCCCGGCTGTCTTCCGTGTCTTTTCTCAGATCCTCCCATTCTTCCAGCATCTCTTCTATCGCAAAATCGTGCCGTTCCGCTTTTTCTGTCAGAGAATCCATTTTCTGCCCCATGCTTTCCAATGCCTGATGCATGGCAGCATTCTCCTTTTCCAGCGCCTGAAGCATGGCCTCGTTCTCTTTTTCCAATACCTGAAGCTTCTCCGGGACAGATTCTTCGGAAATCCTCTCTACAAGCTCCCGAAGCCGTCCTATCTCCACTAATATCTTATTTTTAAAAAACATCCCATCTTCCTCTCTGCGCACCGTTTTCTCCGGTTCACGAAGGAGCTTCAGAATCTCTCCTGCAGGCCTCCTTTTCACATGCTGAACCATATGAAGTAAGTATAATCGAGTCTCACACACATTTCAAGAATAATTACTGGGAAAGACAGAGGAAGACAGAGGGACGGTTCTTCTGTCTTGTG
>JAFOJB010000567.1 GCA_017420455.1 Blautia sp. | reverse complement strand
GTTCAAATAACACAAAAGGACCGTCCCCCTGTGTTCCCGAGTATAAAAAAACTTGACAGAACCGGGTTCTTGTGCGTATAATATCACAATATACCGCGGCATGGTTACATTTTCATCAGTGTTTCCCGAAATAAGGCCTCGGGTATATCAGATAAATCGAATACCAGAAGTACGAAGATGGAGAGAGTAGACGGTACCGTAAAAGGCAAAGAGAGCCGGGGAGGGTGGAATCCCGGTCCTGATAAGTACAGTTGAAGATCACTCCGGAGTTCCGCTTCCGAACACGGAATAGCCTTCCGGAATATTGCGGTTATGATATTGCAGTCATGAAAAAGCAATACTGAGGTGTTTCCGGAGATAAGGAGCTGTCAGAAAAAACAGGGAAAAATGAACAGGTTTTTTCCGGCAGATCCTGAAGTAAGAGGCGGCGGTTTCCTCCGTTATCGGGAACATGTATCGGTAAGGGAAAAGGTCTGTGAGACGCCTTTTCAGCCCGTACAGTGTAACAGGTGGTATTGCGGATGAAATGAAATTCGCCCCTTTTACAGGGGCGATTTTTTTTTAAACTATAGCAAGGAGGACAAGATTGTGTACCAGAAAGTGGACACCGACCTCAACTTTGTTGAGCGAGAGAAAAAAGTAGAACAGTTCTGGAAAGAAAATCATATCTTTGAAAAGAGCATGGAATCCCGAAAGGACGGAGAGATGTACATGTTCTATGACGGGCCGCCCACTGCCAACGGAAAACCCCATATCGGACATGTTCTGACCCGTGTCATCAAGGATATGATTCCCAGATATCGTACCATGAAGGGATACAATGTCCCCCGGAAAGCCGGCTGGGATACGCATGGTCTTCCTGTGGAGCTGGAAGTGGAAAAGAAGCTGGGGCTGGATGGAAAGGAACAGATCGAAGAGTACGGCATGGAGCCTTTTATCCAGGAATGCAAGAAGAGTGTCTGGAAATACAAGGGAATGTGGGAGGATTTCTCCGGTACCGTCGGCTTCTGGGCAGATATGGAGCATCCCTATGTAACCTATGAGGATGATTATATCGAGTCGGAATGGTGGGCACTGACGGAAATCTGGAAGAAGGGTCTTCTGTACAAGCGGTTCAAGGTAGTTCCATACTGTCCGAGATGCGGGACTCCGCTTTCTTCCCAGGAGGTAGCCCAGGGCTACAAGACCCTTAAGGAAAGCTCTGCGATCGTCCGCTTTAAGGCGAAGGGCGAGGACGCGTATTTCCTGGCATGGACAACCACGCCCTGGACATTGATCTCCAACGTAGCCCTGTGCGTAAACCCCAATGATACCTACGCCAAGGTGAAGGCTGCCGACGGATACACCTATTATATGGCAGAAGCCCTGCTGGACAGAGTCCTCGGAAAGCTGGCGACAGAAGAGCATCCTGCTTACGAAGTGCTGGAGACCATGCCCGGAAAGGCACTGGAATACAGAGAATACGAGCCCTTATATGAATGCTCTGTCCCCTATGTGGAAAAGCAGCATAAAAAAGCCTATTTTGTAGAATGCGACGATTATGTCACCATGACCGACGGTACCGGTATTGTCCACGAAGCTCCGGCTTTTGGTGAGGATGACGCGCGGGTAGGCCGGAAATATGATATGCCTTTCGTGCAGCTGGTGGATTCGAGAGGTTTTATGGCCAAGGATACTCCCTTTGCGGGAATGCGGGCAAAGCCTTCCGAGGCGGAGCTGAAGAACGGCGCCGTCAGCGCGGACCCGGAGATCCTGAAAGAGCTGGCAAAACGGGAACTTCTTTTTGACGCGCCGAAATTTGAACACGATTATCCTCACTGCTGGAGATGTGATACCCCGCTTCTTTACTATGCAAGAGAATCCTGGTTCATCAAGATGACCGCGGTAAAGGATGACCTGGTAAGAAACAACAATACAGTCAACTGGATCCCGCCCAGCATCGGAAAAGGACGTTTCGGCGACTGGCTGGAAAACGTACAGGACTGGGGTATTTCCCGGAACCGTTACTGGGGAACGCCGCTGAATATCTGGGAATGTGACTGCGGATACCAGCATTCTGTGGGAAGCCGCAGGGAGCTCTGCGAAATGAGCGGTAATGAAAAGGCGAAGACCGTGGAGCTCCACAGGCCCTATATCGACGAGATTACCCTGAAGTGCCCGAAGTGCGGCGGAGTAATGAAGAGAGTGCCGGAGGTCATTGACTGCTGGTTCGATTCCGGCGCCATGCCGTTTGCCCAGATCCATTATCCCTTTGAGAATGAGAAGCTGTTCTGGGATACCTTCCCGGCTGCCTTCATTTCCGAGGCTGTGGACCAGACCAGGGGCTGGTTCTATTCCCTGATGGCAGAGTCCACGATCCTTTTCAACTGCTCGCCTTACAGGAACGTCATCGTTCTTGGTCATGTACAGGATGAAAAGGGCCAGAAGATGAGTAAATCCAAGGGCAACGCGGTGGATCCCTTCGAAGCGCTGGAAACCTACGGAGCAGACGCCATCCGCTGGTATTTCTATGTGAACAGCGCTCCCTGGCTGCCCAACCGTTTCCACGGAAAGGCTGTGGTGGAAGGCCAGCGTAAATTCATGAGCACGCTGTGGAATACCTATGCCTTCTTTGTACTGTACGCAAACATTGATGAATTCGACGCCACAAAATATACCCTGGAATATGACGGACTTCCTGTCATGGACAGGTGGCTGCTGAGCAAGCTGAATACCGTTGTAAAGACGGTGGACGAGAATCTGGCAGAGTACAGGATCCCGGAGAGCGGCAGGGCTCTGCAGGAGTTTGTGGATGATATGAGCAACTGGTACGTGAGAAGGAGCCGTGAGCGCTTCTGGGCGAAAGGGATGGAGCAGGATAAGATCAATGCCTACATGACATTGTATACCGCTCTGGTAACTATCGCCAAAGCAGCGGCGCCTATGATTCCCTTTATGACCGAGGATATCTACCAGAACCTGGTACGCAGCATCGACAAGGATGCTCCCGAGAGTATCCACCTGTGCGATTTCCCCTCTGTCAGAGAGGAATGGATCGATACAGAACTGGAAAAGAAGATGGATGCGGTCCTCAGGGTTGTCGTCCTTGGCCGTGCCGCCAGAAATACCGCCAACATCAAAAACCGCCAGCCGGTCAGTACCATGTATGTAAAGGCAGGGGAGGCGATGGACAGCTTCTATACCGAGATCATTGAGGATGAGCTGAATGTGAAGGAAGTGAAGTTCATCGACAATGTGGAATCCTTTATCTCCTACAGCTTCAAGCCGCAGCTTCGGACTGTGGGGCCGAAATTCGGAAAGCTTCTGGGCGGTATCAGAAAGGCCCTTTCCGAGATCAACGGTATTGCTGCCATGAAGGAACTGAAGGAAAACGGTGTGCTGTCGCTCAATATCGGCACAGAGAAGGCAGATCTCCTGGAAGAGGATCTGCTGATCGAGACCGCACAGACAGAGGGTTACGTAACGGAATCTGACGGAGATGTTTCTGTAGTCCTTGATACAGCCCTGACACCGGAGCTTCTTACCGAAGGATTTGTCCGTGAGATCATCAGCAAGGTACAGACCATGCGCAAGGAAGCAGGCTTCGAGGTAATGGACCGGATCCGCCTCTATGCGCAGGGGAATGACAGGATCGAAGAAATCCTGAAGTCTCACGGAGAAGAGATCAGAAAGGATGTTCTGGCAGACGAGATCATTCTGGGAAGTACAAACGGATATGTAAAGGACTGGAATGTGAATAAGGAACAGGTAACCATCGGTGTAGAAAAAATCGCAGGAGGAGCAGAATGATCGATAAGCAGTTTAAAAAAGAAGCATTCAAGCAGAGCGTAAAGGACAATGTCAAGTTCCTTTACAGGAAAAAACTGGAGGAGGCAAGCCAGCAGCAGCTGTTCCAGGCAGTGAGCTACACGGTAAAGGACGTGATCATTGACAACTGGCTGGAGACCCAGAACGCCTATGATGAGCAGGATCCGAAGACAGTTTATTATATGTCCATGGAGTTTCTGATGGGCCGTGCCCTGGGAAATAACCTGATCAACCTTGGTGCCTACCAGGAAGTGAAGGAAGCTCTGGAGGAGCTGGGACTGGACATCAACGCCATCGAGGACCAGGAGCCGGATCCCGCTCTTGGAAATGGTGGTCTTGGACGTCTGGCCGCCTGTTTTCTGGATTCCCTGGCTACCCTGAATTACAGCGCCTATGGCTGCGGGATCCGGTATCATTACGGAATGTTCCAGCAGGAAATCCGGGACGGCTTCCAGATTGAGGTCCCGGACAACTGGCTGAAGGACGGTTATCCCTTCGAGCTGAAGCGTCCGGAGTATGCCAAGGAGGTCCATTTCGGCGGATATGTCCGGGTAGAATATGATTATGAAAAGGGAGAGAACAAATTCATCCATGAGGGATATCAGGCAGTAAAGGCGATTCCCTATGATATGCCCATCGTCGGATATAACAACAAGGTCGTCAACACCCTGAGAATCTGGGATGCGGAGCCTATTGTGGATTTCGGTCTGGATTCCTTTGACAAGGGCGATTACAAGAAAGCGGTGGAGCAGGAGAACCTGGCAAAGAACCTGGTTGAAGTGCTTTATCCTAATGACAACCATTATGCAGGGAAGGAACTCCGCCTGAAACAGCAGTATTTCTTCGTATCTGCTTCGCTGCAGACCGCCATCGAGAAATATAAGAAGAACCATTCCGACATTACGAAGCTGTATGAAAAGGTTGTCTTCCAGATGAACGATACCCACCCCACAGTGGCGGTGGCAGAGCTGATGCGTATCCTGATGGATGAAGAGGGTCTTGGCTGGGACAAGGCCTGGGCGATCACCACAAAGTGTGTAGCCTATACCAATCATACCATCATGTCGGAAGCCCTGGAGAAATGGCCCATCGACCTGTTTTCCAGACTTCTTCCCCGGGTATACCAGATCATCGAGGAGATCAACCGCCGGTTCCTGCTGCATGTGCAGGAAAAATATCCGGGCAACTATGAGAAGATCAAGAAAATGGCCATCATCTATGACGGCCAGGTGAAGATGGCTCATCTTGCCATTGTGGCGGGCTTTTCGGTCAATGGCGTGGCAAGGCTGCATACCGAGATCCTGAAGAACCAGGAGCTCCGTGATTTCTATGAGATGATGCCGGAGAAATTCAACAACAAGACCAACGGTATCACCCAGAGAAGATTCCTTCTCCATGGGAACCAGCTGCTGGCCGACTGGATCACCGACCATATCGGTCCGGACTGGATCACCGACCTTTCCCAGCTGAAGAAGCTGGAAATCTATGCCGACGACGACAAGGCACTGCAGGAATTCATGATGATCAAGTTCAAGAATAAGCAGCGTCTGGCGAAATATATTCTGGAGCACAATGGGGTGGAGGTTGATCCTCATTCTATCTTTGATGTACAGGTTAAGAGACTTCACGAGTACAAGCGCCAGCTTCTGAACATCCTGCATGTGATGTATCTGTATGACCAGATCAGGCAGCATCCGGAGATGGATTTCTATCCCAGGACGTTCATTTTCGGCGCCAAGGCTTCTGCCGGCTACCATACCGCAAAGAAGATCATCAAGCTGATCAACTCCGTGGCAGATGTGGTGAACAATGACCCGGCCATCAGAGGAAAGCTGAAGGTCGTCTTTATCGAGAACTATCGTGTTTCCAATGCGGAGATGATTTTCGCGGCGGCTGATGTATCCGAGCAGATTTCCACCGCCAGCAAGGAAGCCTCCGGTACCGGCAACATGAAGTTCATGCTGAACGGCGCGCCGACCATCGGTACGATGGATGGCGCCAATGTAGAGATTGTGGAAGAGGTCGGCGAGGAAAATGCCTTCATCTTTGGCATGAGCTCTGAGCAGATCATCAATTATGAGAATCACGGAGGGTATGATCCCAACTTCATTTTCAACACCGATGTAGAAATCCAGCGTGTGCTGATGCAGCTGATCAACGGTACCTTCTCTTCCGATACGGAGCTGTTCCGCGACCTGTATGATTCTCTTCTGACAAAAAAGAATACCGACAGGCCTGACAGATACTTTATCCTCGGAGATTTCCGTTCCTATGCGGAAGCTCAGAAGAGGGTGGAGGAAGCCTACAGGGATACAAAGAGATGGTCCAGGATGGCCCTTCTGAACACCGCCTGCAGCGGCAAGTTCACCTCCGACCGTACCATTCAGGAATATGTGGATGATATCTGGCATCTGGATAAGGTGATCGTAGACAGGAAATCCACAAAATAAGAAAGAATAAAAAAGAATAAACACAGGCAGTACCCGGCCGGCGAGGCCGGGTACTGTAATGAAAAAACCCTGAGATTTCCCCGGCGGCGATCATGCCGGAGAGGAATCTCAGGGTTTTTTCATACATATTCCCAGTTGACCAGGACTGCCACCAGAATACCGAGGATCAGGCCTACAAATACCTGACGTCTTGTGTGTCCTACGAATTCCTTAAGAGTTTCTTCGGGAGTAAGCTTCCCTTCTCCCATGGACTCAATGAGCTCCATCATGCTTTTAATGACCTTGGTCTGTTTTCCGGTTTCCTGCCGGACTCCCATGGCGTCGTGCATGACGATCAGAGCCATGATGCAGGCTACGGCAAACACAGGGGAATCCCATCCGCAGGTGAGAGCAGTGGCTACGGCAACAGAGGTGACGGTGGCGGAATGGCTGCTGGGCATGCCGCCGTCTCCGATAAGGCGTTCCCATACGATGTGCTTGTTTATGATCAGAAAGATGACGACTTTGGCTGCCTGGGAACAGATCCAGGCAATGCAGCCGGTAATAAGAATTTTGTTTTGTGCGATGCTGAATATGGACATAATGAATCCCCCGTTCCTTTTCAGATCAAATCTGATATGGTAAGTCTATTCTAGCATATATTGAAAAGAAGAAAAGATGTAATGAAAAACAAAACACAAAAAGTTCACAGATTTTTTAGCACTCACTCTTGACAAGTGCTAACAAAAGAGCTATAACAATAATGAACAAAGGAACAGAGATCTTTCAGGATAATGAAAAAACCTCCGTCCCAATGCTCCGAACATATTCATGTGGTTGAGTAAAAGGAGGAATTGATTATGTTGATGCCGAGTATTTTTGGAGAAAGCTTGTTTGATGACTGGTTTGATTTTCCGGAGTTCACAGATGCAGACAGAACAGAGAAGAAGCTGTACGGCAGACATGCCGACAGATTGATGAAAACAGATGTCCACGAGATGGACGATCATTATGAAATGGATATCGACCTGCCGGGGTTCAAAAAAGACGAGATTACGCTGGAGCTGCACAAAGGAAACCTGATCGTGAGCGCGGCAAAGGGTCTTGACAAGGACGAGAATGATAAGAAAGGCAGAATGATCCGTCAGGAGCGTTACGCCGGTGCACTGCAGAGAAGCTTCTATGTTGGTGAGAACCTGACAGAGGAGGATATCAGAGCGAAATTTGAACATGGCGTTCTCAGTCTTCAGATTCCGAAAAAGGACGCGCCGAAGGTTCCGGAGAAGAAAGCGATCCTGATCGAAGGGTGACAGAAAACTGACAAGATAACAGTTACAGACAAACAATGAACGGCAGAGGGGCTGTGAAAAAACGGGATTGAAAAATTCCGTTTTTCACAGCCCCTCTTTTATTCATGATTCCAGGGCAAAAAGACCGTTCAGCAAAATGATGCCTTTTTGCACTGAGACAGACCAAGGGAACCATTCATGGAACATCGGCAATTCTCACGGTTTTTCCAAGCTCCTTTGCCTTCTGGACGGCAGCTTCCGGTGTTTTATCATCGGTGATGATCATATCGATCTGCTCCAGGGGAATGCAGTTGAAGATGGAGGTGATGTCCCATTTGGTGTGGTCCAGCAGGAGGATCCGTTCCTTCGCGATGGAGGCCAGGGCCCGCTTGGTATTGGTCAGGGTCTGGGTATGCTCGAAGGTACCCCCCGGGAGTTGGAAGGACCGGCAGGAGATAAAGGCGATGTCTGCATGGTAGCGAAGCAATGCGTCCGGCTGATCGATCAGGAGGGATCGGTTGGAGTGATGAAGGAATCCGCCGGGCATCAGGACATTGACCTCTTTTTTGGAGGAAAGAGCCATGGCAGCAGCCAGGCTTGGGGTGATGACTGACAACGGGAAGTCTTCCGGGATCAGTTCTACCAGCTGCTGTATGGTGGTTCCGGAATCCAGGCAGATGCTCATATCCGGCCTGACAAGTTCCAGGGCGATCCGGGCGATGGCCTTTTTTTCCTCCACATTTTCCTGCATTTCCGCAAAATAGTCGGTATTTCTGGCGGAACGCTGCAGATAGGCATAACCGTGCTCTCTGCGGACAAGCCCCTTTTCCTGGAGCTGGTCCAGATTCCGGCGGATGGTCATTTCTGTGCAGCCGGCCTTTTCGGCCAGCTCCCGGACGCTGATGGGCGTCTGTTTTTCCATGATTTCTATGATCCGGGCATGTCTTGAAAGATTCATAGGTTTTCTCCTCTTATTCGCAGGTATATACTGACATTCGATGCCAGTCACTTTGCGGCTTCGAACGCCGGGCGATTTTTCAATTCTGATTTGTGTGATTTCGAACACTGATTCCAGTATACTATAGATTAAAACGAAAGGCAAGAGAAAACAGTTTCTCAATGATGTTCGAAAAAGAACATATAAAGAACAAAAAACGAAAATTTCCTATTGACATCCGGGACAAAATCACATATAATGAGGTCATACAAAAAACAGGATGATTTAAAGAAATACAAAAGCAAAAAGAGCCTACATAATTTTCATTCTTTACAGAACAGTTATTGTATGAGGCAAAAGGAGAGCCTATGAGTGAGTTTTACATTTTGGGAATTGACCAGAGTACCCAGGGGACCAAAGGAGTGCTTGTAGATGCATCCGGACGGATCGTGGGACGGGAGGACCTTCCCCACGACCAGATCATCAGTGAGGAGGGATATGTCTCCCACGATGCAGGCCAGATCTGGGCAAACAGCCTGCAGGTATTAAAGAACGTCATCGAGAAAACAGGAGTACCGAAAGAAAAGATCAAAGCAATGGGGATCACCAACCAGAGGGAGACCACCGTTGCCTGGGATAAAAACAGCGGGGCTCCGCTCGCGAAAGCTATTGTGTGGCAATGCGCAAGGGCAACCGATATCTGCAGCCAGGTGGAAGAAAAATATCACTGTGCGGTAGAGGTATATCAGAAAACCGGCATCAAGATCTCTCCCTTCTTTCCTGCTTCCAAAATGGCCTGGCTGCTGCAGAACGAACCTGCAGTAAAAAAAGCCTCCGAAGAAGGCAGCCTGGCAATGGGCACAATGGACGCCTATCTGATCTATCGCTTTACAAAAGGCGCCTCCTTCTATACGGATTATTCCAATGCCAGCCGTACACAGCTTCTGAATCTCCAGACTCTGCGCTGGGATGAGGATCTCTGCAGGATGTTCGGCGTTCCGATGGCTGCTCTGCCTGCGCTGATGGATTCCGACGGAGAATACGGCTGTACGGATCTGGAAGGCTATCTTCCCGCTCCGATTCCCATCCGGGGAGTGCTGGGAGATTCCCACGGAGCTCTGTTCGGGCACAACTGCCGTCAGAGCGGCGGTATAAAGGTGACCTACGGGACCGGTTCCTCCGTCATGATGAATATCGGCGGAGAATTCCGCCAGAGCCAGCACGGTCTTGCCACCTCTCTCGCCTGGAAGGTGGGGGGAAAGGTTTCCTATGTACTGGAAGGAAACATCAATTACACAGGAGCAGTCATCACCTGGCTCAAAAATGACCTGGGCCTGATCGGTTCCGCAGGGGAGACAGAAGGGCTTTCCAGAGAAGCGAATCCGGAGGACGGCACTTATATTATTCCCGCGTTTTCGGGTCTCGGGGCTCCGTGGTGGAACAATGAAGCAAAGGCGATGATCTACGGCATGAGCCGTACCACCGGAAAGAAAGAAATCGTGAAGGCTGCCTGTGAAAGCATCGCTTACCAGATCCGTGATGTGGTAGATGCCATGCGCTCCGATACGGGTCTTGCCATTCCGGAGCTTTGCGTGGACGGCGGACCTACCCGGAACGGTTATCTTATGCAGTTCCAGAGCGATATCGCAGACGCTGCCATAAGGATTCCGGATGCGGAAGAGCTTTCCGTGCTGGGTGCCGTTTATACCGCGGGAATGGCGGCAGGTCTGTATGATGAGAAGGTCTATAATGCCATTTCTTACCAGATGTACCAGCCTCAGATGAAGCAGGAGGCAAGAGAAAAGAAGGTGCAGGGCTGGAAGGAAGCCATCGGAAAACTTCTGAAGTAAAGAAAAACTGTCTGCAGCAGGATTGCGGAAGGAATGACCGGACAGACGCTGTCGGAAGGAAAGATGACAGTGCATTTTTCAGAGAAGAAAGATCACAGAAAACAGATTTTCAGAGAAGAATAATCATTGCAAACAGATTTTCAGATAAAAAAACAATAAAAACAGATTTTCAGATAAAAAAGGAATGCAAACAGATTCAAAAGATCGGGAGAATGATATGAGCATGACAGAGGAAAAAATCAGGGAACTGAAACTGAAGGCAGCAGATATCCGTGAGAAAACGGTGGAGATCATCATCAGCGGGAACGGCGGGCATATTGGGGGCGACCTTTCCGAGACAGATGTGCTGGTCAATCTTTATGATTATATGAAGCATGATCCGAAGAACCCGAAATGGGATGGCAGGGATTATTTCGTCCTGAGCAAGGGACATTCTGCAGAAGCCCTTTACGCCATTCTTCATGACTATGGATATATCAGCCAGGAGGTACTGGATACCTTTGGAAAGCTGGACGCAAAGCTTGGCGGCCATCCCACCAAGAAGGTGAACGGCGTAGAGGCAAATACAGGTTCCCTGGGACATGGACTTGGCCTTGGAACCGGTATGGCCCTGGCCCTGAAAATGGACGGGAAGGACAACAGGGTCTTTGTGATGACAGGCGACGGTGAGCTGGCAGAGGGAAGCAACTGGGAAGCAGCCATGTCCGCGGCAAAATTCGGCCTGACCAATTTTACCTGGATCGTTGACCGGAATCATCTGCAGATCAGCGGCAACACAGAGGATGTCATGCCTCTGGAGAATCTGGCGGCCAAGGCAGAGGCCTTCGGCTTCCATGTAATCGAGATCGACGGCCATGACCACGCCCAGATCCGTGCCGCGCTGGAGAGCCGCACCGAAGGAAAGTCTACCTGCATCATTTCCCATACCACC
>JAFOJB010000566.1 GCA_017420455.1 Blautia sp. | reverse complement strand
GGGGACGGTCCTTTTGTGTTGGATTACCAACACAAAAGGACCGTCCCCCGGTGTTCCCCTTCCCCTGTGTTCAAAGCCCCAGCCCTTAAATCTCTGCACCTCTCTGACAAATCTGCTGAAAAAGTAAAAATCCACCGACAAATACCGGGATTTATGATATGATAGTAATGTTTATTATATTTCCGGTCCGGTTCAGAGAATCCGGACAAAGATTTAGATCGGGAGGGACGAACTATGAAAAAAAGATTTGCCGCAATAATGCTCAGCATAGTTCTTGCGACAGGCTCTGTCGGAACGACGATGTCTGTTTTTGCGCAGGATCAGGAAACAGAAAGCTCCAGCCTGCTGGAGGGACTTTTTGCACAGGACGGTGCCCTTGGAAAGCTTTTCGCAGAGGATGGTGAACTTGCCAAAGCATTCTCCGAGGACGGCGGGCTTGGAAAACTCTTCGCAGAGGATGGTGAACTTGCCAAAGCATTCTCCGAGGACGGCGAGCTCGGAAAACTCTTTGCAGAAGATGGGCCTGTCGCAGGGCTCTTTGCGGAGGATGGACCTCTCGCAGGACTCTTTGCGGAGGATGGACCTCTGGCGGAGCTTTTTGCGGAGGACGGACCCCTGGCAGGACTCTTCGCGGAAGATGGACCTCTGGCTAAACTCTTCGCAGAAAATGGCCCCCTGGCGGAGCTTTTCGCAGAAGATGGACCTCTGGCCGGGCAGCTCGACAAACTCTTCGCAGAGGATGGACCGCTCGTCAGGCTTTTCGCGGAGGATGGGCCCCTTGCCGGACAGCTTGATCAGCTTTTCGCAGAGGACGGGCCGCTCACCAGGCTTTTCGCGAAAGACGGACCGCTTGCTGAGGAGCTTGACCGGCTCTTCGCAGAGGACGGACCGCTCGCAGAACAGCTCAGCCAGCTCTTTGCGGAGGATGGGCTTCTCGCCGGACAGCTTGAAAAGTTCCGCGGAGAAGATGGCTATCTTTCCATGTTCTTAAATGAAGAAGGCGCGTTTGACAGAGAGAAGGCGGTTGAAGTATTAAAAGAGCTTGGGCTGATGGATGAAAACGAAAATCTGGATGTCACCGGCATCCTCCAGCTGTTCAACGGTCTTTACGTCGAGGACGAAGCAGCACTTTCAGAAGAAATGACCGAAGCCGACGAAGCCGGCGAGGAAGAGGCGCCAGTCGGCGATGATCTCCTGTTCCGTTATTATCCGGGCATTCTGCCTGCTGTCGAAAGCTATATCACGGAAATGAACGCGCAGAACTTCGACAAGAGCGACGCCACCTTCATCGTGCCGATGTTCGCGGCCGCCAAAGAGAACGAAAACAAGGACCTGATGATCCTGGGCGATTTCTGGCAGTTCAACTACAACCTGGACGGAGAAAACCTGGTCATGGCCAGCGGCGGCTCCTTCCCGGGCATCATCACAATGAACCACACAGCGGAAGATACCTTCCAGGCGGCAGACATGGTCATCGCACAGGACGGAGAAGGCAACTGGGAAGATATCGAGAGCTTCTGCGCCGAAATGGGGATAACGACAGACGAATATCTGTCGGACACAAATGAAATCGAAAGAGAAGTCGTTCTTTACGACCGCCTTCTGGAGTATCTTGGCACGCACGAGGAGGCCAAAGCCGTCGAGATCGACGGAGAGGTCCTCACCGCAGACCAGCTGGAAGAGAAGATGGACCAGATGATCGATTCTCTGATCTGAAACATCTTCACCGCCAGATCCGTTTTACGTTCATAAGCGGCGCCCGTCTGGCGCCGCAAACAACAAATACGCATAAAAAGGGGGAAAATGCATGATTTTCCAGGAATTAAACAAATTAAAGCGTTCATCGATCATGGTATCTATCGGTGTCATCGTACTCGGTATTCTCATGATCATCTGTCCTGCACCATATATCCCGACGATGGTCGGAACATTAGGCGCTGTCCTGCTGATCTTCGCGCTCCTTGGAATCTTCGATTTCATCGCCAGCAACAGGACCGCCATTCATTATGTATATCTCACCGGGTGGCTGATCCTGGGCGTGGCAGGTACGGCAGTCCTTATTTTCGAGGTTAATTCCCTGTACTCGATCAGCTGGCTGTTCGGCGCGTACCTGATCATCACAGGCATCAGCAACATCATAAGTGCCATAACGTACGTCAAACGTTCCGGCCGCAAAGACTGGTGGCTGCTCGTCCTTCTGGCTGTCCTGGTAATCGCCTGCGGTGTCATTATTCTGATAAATCCCTGGTGGGATACCGTCAGGCTGTTTAGAATCGTCGGCGTGATGATGCTCTTTTCTTCCTTCGTCAGCATCCTTCGCGTTATCTGGCTGTGGCCGATCAAAAGTGAATAAGGGGGGCTTCACGAATGTCTAAGAAGAACATGAAAAATAAAAAACAGGATAATGTAAAGAATAATCCGGTTCAGAACTCCGGACAGCCGAAACCTGCGGCTGCGCCGGAAACCGTACAGCAGCCTGCAAAAACCGTGGAAGCGGCCGACGCAGTCCCTGCAGAAGAGACATCTGCAGCCGCAGAGGCACCTGCCGCGGCAGAGACGCCCGCTGCACAGACACCTGCTGCCTCCGACGCGCCGGAGGTGGAAGAGACCGCCGCAGCTGCAGAAGCAGCCGCTGAGGCAGAAACAGCTTCTGAAGCAGAGGATGCTTCCGGAGAAGTAAGCGAGGATGCTTCCGCGGCAGAGGATGCTTCCGAAGAAATCAGCGGGGATACATCCGCAGCGCCGCAGGCCCCGGAAAAGAGCGCAAGTGACATCCGTAAGGAACGGGAAGCTCTCAAGAAGGAGCTGGAAGCAGACCGCCTGGAGATGAAAAACCGCAGCAAGGCAGTCAGAAAAATGCGTCAGGTAGAGTCCAGGCAAAGACGCACGGAGATCAAGAACAGTGTGGTCTCAAAGCAGGCGAAGTTCCGTGCCAGCGCAAAGGAAATGAGCGAAGATCTGAAAAAGCTGCTTGCCAGGGATATCACCGCCATGAAGCGGAAAAGCAAAACCCGTGGTGCAGAGATCCTGGCAATCTTCGCGAAACACAATTTCTACATGGGCGGGTTTACCCCTGAAGAGCTGCGCACCGCACTGGAGGATCTTGGTCCTACCTATGTAAAGATCGGGCAGATCATGTCCAGCCGTACGGATATGCTCCCGGAAAGCTACTGCCATGAGCTTGAAAAGCTGCGCCAGAACGTAAAGCCGTTGGATCCCGCGATCGCCCGCGCCGTGATCGAGCAGGAGACCGGCAAAAAGATCGAGGAAATCTACAGTGAATTCAACGATCATCCTCTTGGTTCCGCTTCCATCGGACAGGCGCACAGCGGAGTTCTGCTGGACGGCACAAAGGTCGTTACCAAGGTACAGAGGCCGCTGATCGCGGATATGATGCGCAACGACTTCGTTCTCCTCAAAAAGATCGCTTCAGCCCTCAAGACCGTCAACGAAGGAAAAGAGGACGAAGAAGAGCAGATCGACCTGATGTCCGTCATCGTAGAGCTGGAAAAGGTGACCGAGGAAGAGCTGGATTTCCGTGTAGAAGCCGGAAATACCATCTTTTTCAAGGAAAACTGTATCGAGGATGAAGAAAAGGTCTCCTGTCCTACCGTGTATCCCGAGCTGACCACCGAGCGGATCATGACCATGTCCTTTGTAGACGGCTATTCTGTTTCCAAGAAAAACCGTCTCCATGAGGACGGCTACGACGAAAACGAGATCGGCGCCGCCATCATCGACAACTATCTGCACCAGGTGCTGGATGTAGGGACCTTCCATGCAGATCCTCATCAGGGAAATATCATGGTCAGCCACGGCGTTCCCTACTGGATCGACTTCGGCATGATCGGACGCCTGACTCCCGCCAATATCAAGATGATCCAGGACCTGATCCTTGCCCTGATCCAGACGGATTCCGAGGCGCTGGTGGACGCGGCCCTTGCCATGGGCGTGGCTTCCCCGAAGACGGACCGCTCGAAGCTGGCCGAGGATCTGGACTCTCTGATCAACCGCTATATGTCCGTGACCAATCTTGACGAGCTGGATACCGCTGTGCTGCTGGAGGACGTGACGAATGTCATGACTCTCCACCACATCAAGATCCCGGGCGAATACACCATGCTCATCCGTTCCATCGCTACCATCGAGGGCGTCATCGAGCAGCTTTGTCCGGAGCTGAACCTGTTCTCCATGATCACAGACAAGCTCCTGGCCCGCGCAAAACAGAGCCTTGATATCCAGCAGTCTCTGCTCGATGTCGGCAAGGACGCGCTGTCCCTGAGCAAGAAAGCCGCCAGGATTCCGGTGCTCGCCGCCGATGTCCTCACGAACATCTCCAAAGGCCGGGCGAAGATCAACCTTCAGCCGACCGGCTATGAAGAACTGATGAAGCAGTTCACCGACATGTTCAAATACGGAATTCTGGCCCTGTTCTCCTGCGTCATCTTCTTTGGCTCGTGTATCCTGTGCCTGACGGATATCCAGCCGCAGACCTCCGCCGGACTTCCGATGGTCGCTGTCGTGGGCTTCATATTCTCCATCACGCTGGGAATTTATACCGTAAAGAAGATGATCCAGAAATCTAAATAACATGGGGATAATACAGTTCACGGCCTCACCGGCCGTGGACTGCATCAATATAGCACACAGCAAAAATCATTTACATAGTTAACACGATCGGGGTATGAGGCCGGAAGGCGCGTGTCTTTTAATGCGTACAGGTTTCATACCCCTTGATTTTCACTCAGAGGTCGTTTCGGAAATGAAGAATTATATCCTGATCATCTATCCCCTGCTGCTTTGCGTCACAGCATTTTACAAGGCCCGCCTCTCTCCCAGGGGCGAGGTTTCTCTGCAGTTTTTGTCTTCCGGGCAGGCCGGGCAGATCCGAGCCGCTGCATGCATATGCATCATCCTGCATCACCTCACGCAGCAGCTCACCAGCTATGGCTCTGTCTTTCAGGGTCCCATCACCTTCTTCAATTACGCCGGATTCCTGTTCACGGGCATCTTCTTTTTCTTCTCAGGATACGGCCTCATCACCAGCCTCCATACCAAAAAGGATTACCTCATCACCTTTCCCTGGCGGAGATTCCCTTCCGTCCTTCTTCCCTTCTGGATCACCAATCTGCTGCTCCTTCTGGCCTCCAGGCCATGGTCCATGCTGAAGGGAGACCTGCCGGGGACACTGCGCGATCTCTTCGGCCTGACCCTGGTCAACAGCAATGGCTGGTTTATCGTAGAAATTGTCCTTTTCTACCTGTTCTTCTATCTCCTTTTCCGGTGGAGCAGGCATCCGGACGTGTCTCTGTTCCTTCTGTGCCTCACGGCCGGAATCCTGATCTGTTACAGCTTCTTTCAGGGACATGATCCCGGAAACAATATCCACTGGTTCCGGGGAGAATGGTGGTACAATTCCACGATCATTTTTGTCATGGGCCTTCTGTGCGCCCGTTTCCGCAGGCCTGTCACCGACTTCTGCCGGAAACATCTGAGGCTCCTGCTCTTTCTTACGCCGCTGCTTTACGTATGCATCTTCGGAATCTCCATCTGGGCAGTCATCCGCTTCGGTTATTACAACATGGGCAGCCCTGCAGGCCGGAGGGGGGCTCTGTTTACCCTGCTGACCCAGATGCTTTCCTGCTTTTTCTTTACCAGCTTTCTCCTGCTCCTCAATATGAAGATTACCCTCCACAGCAGGATCCTCACTTATCTGAACGGCATCAGCCTGGAGCTGTTCCTCATCCATGGCTCCTTTGTAAGTCTCTTCAGGAATATCCGGATGGCACCGCTGCTGCGGTATGCGGTCGTTCTGTCCGTCAGTATCGGCTGTGCCTCTCTCCTTTCCCCGCCGATCAAATGGATCGTGCGTCTTGTGACCTCCTTTCTGCATAACAGACTGTACCGCGAAACGCCGGCGTACCATACGCTGGAAAGCGAGCTTGCCAGACAGAAAAGGGAAAAACGTTTACGACTTCTCCGGATCGCCGTAAT
>JAFOJB010000565.1 GCA_017420455.1 Blautia sp. | reverse complement strand
TCCGTTTTTCCAAAGCCTCTGAAGAGAATACTCCTCTGTCATGCCTCTTCCTTCTCTGTCTGCGGGAGGTTTTCACAGACCTCCCAGCCGCCTCCTGAGTCTCAGGGCCTCACTCTTCTGCGGACCTCTTCCCCGGCAGATCAGTTTTCCGCTTTCTTCGGGGCTGTTTCCTCTTCGGGGAAATCCTGGCCGAATTCTTCCTTAAGATAGCCTTTCCAGTCGAAGACGGCTTCCACGGCCTTTATAGCTACCTCCGCCATATCCGGCGTGGGCTCCTTCGTGGTAAAACGCTGCATGGCAAGGCCCGGTCTGCTGAAAAAGCAGGCTGCTCTGGAATTGCTCCGACCTGCCCACTGGATGATCTCGAAGGACACCCCTGCCACCACCGGAACCATCAGAAGCCGGCCAGACAGCCTCAGCCAGTAGGATGGCACCAGTACGAATATAAAATGAAGGAAAATACTGACGATCATGACCAGGAAAAGGAAGCTGGTCCCGCATCTCCTGTGGAGGCGGGAGCTTTTCATCACATTCTCCACCGTAAGGGGAAGCCCGTTCTCCACGCAGTTGATACATTTATGCTCCGCGCCATGGTACATAAAGGTTCTCTGGATATCCTTCATCCGGGAGATGAGGAGCATATAGCTGAAAAACAGAGCCATTTTCACAACAGCTTCCAGGATGGTTACCAGAACCTCCGAAGCTCCAGCCCTGCGGATCAGGCTGGCCAGGGTATAAGGAAGGAACATGAAGGCGGCAATGGAGATCGCCACTGAAATGATCACGGTAATATACAGCAGTACCTTGAACATTTTGTCTTCTTTTGCCTTTTTCTTTTCCAGCTCCTCCTCGGACAAGGCCTCGTTTTTCCTCTTCTCCTCCTCGTCCTCCTCGTCTCCTGCAATTTCCGCCGAATACATAAGGCACTTCGTTCCCACCACCAGTGAATCCACAAAGCTGACAGCTCCGCGGATGATGGGCTTTTTCAGAAGAGCCGCATTCCCGAATACAGATTTATAATCTTCGATCTTGATTTCAATTTCTTTGTCCGGACGGCGGACGCCAACAGAATACTTATCCTTGTGGCGCATCATGATGCCTTCCATTACCGCCTGCCCGCCGATACCTGATGGTTTCATATCATTCTCTCCAAATCCCGTGCCGGAAAACCGTCCGGGATAACACAAAGAAAGGTTGAGATTTTCCAACCTCAACCTTCTCAATAGTCCAGATATTTATTATGCCTGGCCAAGGCCGTATTTCTTATTGAACTTATCAATACGTCCGCGAGCCTGTGCAGCTTTCTGCTGTCCTGTATAGAATGGATGGCATTTGGAACAGATTTCTACGTGAATATCCTTTTTGGTAGATCCTGTTACGAATGTGTTTCCACAGTTGCAGGTAACGGTTGCCTGATAATAATTTGGATGGATTCCTTCTTTCATGATTTTCACCTCGCTAATCCCATTCTATTTCAATAATAAATTGATTTCCGCCAAACAGCTTTCTGATTATAACACACGGGTCTTTCAAATGCAAGTGTTTTATTGGAACTTTTGTTTTCTGACGAGCTGGATGAATTCTTCGTTGGACCTGGTACGGGAAAACATGTTCAGGATCTGCTCCACTGCATCCTCGGATTTCATCCCGTTCAGGGCGCGCCGCATATAATAGACCGCCTCCTGCTCTTCCTTTGACAGCAGAAGATCCTCTCTCCGGGTACCGGATTTCTGGATATCGATGGCAGGGAATACTCTCCTCTCCTGCAGCTTTCTGTCCAGTACCAGCTCCATGTTTCCTGTCCCTTTGAATTCCTCATAGATCACATCGTCCATCTTGCTTCCGGTATCCACCAGGGCTGTAGCCAGAATCGTCAGGCTTCCGCCTTCGCGCATATTTCTGGCAGCTCCGAAGAACCGTTTCGGCATATGCAGAGCCGCCGGATCCAGACCGCCGGAAAGCGTTCTGCCGCTGGGCGGGATCACCAGGTTATAGGCCCTGGCAAGACGGGTGATGGAATCCAGAAGGATCGTCACATCCTTTTTGTGCTCTACCAGGCGCCGCGCCCGCTCGATCACCATCTCGGAAACTCTTCTGTGATGCTCGGGGAGCTCGTCAAAGGTGGAAAAGATGACCTCCACATTTGGTCCCTCGATAGCTTCCTTGATGTCCGTCACCTCCTCCGGCCTCTCATCGATCAGCAGGATGATCAGGTGCATGTTCCTGCTGTTCCGCAGGATAGACTTCGCCACATCCTTCAGAAGAGTTGTTTTTCCGGCTTTCGGCGGAGAAACGATCATGCCTCTCTGCCCTTTTCCGATGGGACTGATCAGGTCCACGATCCTCATGGCCATGGTGCCTCCCGGCCTTTCCAGCACCAGTCTCTCATCCGGGAAAATCGGCGTCATATCCTCGAAATTCGGCCGTTTCTGGCCTTCATTGGGATGGTAGCCGTTTAAAGAAGTCACATACAGCAAAGCGCTGAATTTCTCTCCCTGGGTCTTGATCCGGATATTCCCCTGGATGATATCTCCGGTCTTCAGGTTGAAACGGCGTATCTGGGAAGGTGAAACATAGATATCATTATCTCCCGGGAGAAAGTTTTCGCACCGGATAAACCCGAAGCCGTCCGGCATGACCTCAAGTATTCCGTTGGCCCGCTCTCCACTGTCCAGCTGCACCGTTTCTGCCGGCACCTGATACTGATTTATGATACTTTCCTCCTGGGAAGAGGTCTTCTGTTCTGCTGCGGACATATAGGTATAAGGTTCCCTGTATTCCTGATTTTCCATTCTCTGCTCCTGTACACGGCGCGCCGCCCCGCCATCCGCGTAATTCTGGCGCTGCTGTTCCGGCGTGCTCTTTCTCTGCGGCTGCGGTTCACCATACCCCGCGCGCTGATCCGGAGACAGTCTTTTCGCTGCCGCCTGAAAGGCCGGTCTCTGTCCCTGGCCCTGTCCAAAGCGGCGGACTCCCTGGCCTCCCGTTCTCTCCTGCCGGGGTTCCTCTGTCCGGGAAAAGGCCTGCCCTTCCCCTGGCGCTTCCTCCTGCCGGGAAAAGGTCTGCCCTCCCCCTGGCGCTTCCTCCTGCCGGGACATGGTCCTGGTTTCCCCGCTGATCCGCACTTCCGGCTCCGGCGTCTGCGCGGCTGCACCGGAGATGCCTTCCGGCCCCCGTGCTTCCCTGCCGGCCCGGCCGACTGCTCCGCTTTCGGCCTTTGCACCGGCAAGACTGCGGGGCTCTCTGCTTTCCTTATTATCTTCTTCGCACAGACGATCGATCAGATCCGACTTTTTCAGCGAAGAAATCCCCTTCAACCCTCGGTTCTTCGCCACATCCCGCAGGACAGAAAGAGATAAAGATTCATATTTTTCTCTCATCTTGTTTACCTCTGCTGCGTCTGAACACAGCATTATATGAATATATGATCAAAAAGCTGATTCCGGCTGCCCTACATTTTGTGTATCTGCATCCGGTGTGTACATCCATGTATTCGGTTTTCTTTAAAATATTATTACGGAACCCTTTGCCTGAAACGGCACGACACGATATCATGAAATACAAGATCACTTCAGAAGGAGTATATCACAGGATTTGTTTTTTGTCCATGGATTCACGGAAGAAAAACGCCGGAATGATTGCAGCCGGTTACAGTTCCCGGTCTCACCGGCCAGGGATTGTACCCCTTTGGCAGCGAGCGACTCCCGGAAACGGACATTATAAGGCGGACGGGCGAGGAGACGACCTCCTCCCGGGGCGGAATTGTCGGGTCAGGGGGAACACAGAGGGACGGCTCCTCCGTCTCATTTTCCGCTGAAACGGAGAAACCATCCCCTTATTTCACTCTTTATTCAGGTATTGCCGTCTGCTTACATCATGCTGAGGATCAGCTTAATCTTGTTGACCTGCGCATCTGTTACCTTGCTGAGGGCTGTCTCGATCGCGGCGAAGGTCTTGGGACGGGATTTCTTCAGTGCGGATGCATTCAGAGTATAATCCCTTACGGACTCTGCGAAGTATTCCGAGCTGTTCTGGTTGACGTAGTTCTTTCTGTACCCTGTATACTTGGCTTTCTCCTCCTGGTAGATCTTGGCAAAAGCAGAGGATGTATCGTAGTTTCCGGAAATAAAGCCAAGGAAATGACCAAGCTCGTGATAGATATTATCATCATTCGCCTTCATGGTAATGCTCTTGCCCTTTGCGGTAAAGTAACCTGCATAGGATACAGACGGATTCACTGTAACGGTAAATCCAAGAGTCTTATAGGCATTGATCACCTTGGAATTCATCAGGGGAGCTGCCTTGGAGATATCCAGCGAAGAAACATCGGAGGTCTGCGCCACAGCAGGCTTCGTGGTGGTCGTGGTGAGAACCGTTGTGGTAACCGTTGTCGTGACAGTCTTCTGTTTGGATGATTTCTTATAGGCCTCCTTAACCTCTGTCTTGGTGGTGGTCTCTGTCTTGACAGTAGTGGTATCGCTCTTCTTTACAGTCTTGCTGGATTTCTTGGTAACCGGCTTCAGGCTCGTGGTATATGTCTTCTTTGCCGCGCTGGCCAGCTTAACGACCTTTGTCGATGTTTTCTTGGAGGTCTTCGTGGACTTCTTTACGGTAGGAGCTGCAGCCAGAGGCGATTCTTCCTCCTGAAGAGTTGCCTCGTCAAACATATCGATGTGCGAAGCCTGCAGAACCGCCTGCCTTGCATCGTGAACGAACCAGGCGCCGCCGCCTACAAAAACCATAACAGCAAGTGCACCACAGATAATTGCGTTTCTTTTCCTCAGGACAAATTCTTTAACCGATCCATTCTTCATGATATTCCCTCTCCTTTCGTCATCTGGTAC
>JAFOJB010000564.1 GCA_017420455.1 Blautia sp. | reverse complement strand
TGTTCCCGTTTTCTGTTTCTGGTATGAATAGAGTATACAATACCCGGAGCCGGAATATATGACATCTGGAATGGAATATTTAACACCCGGAACCGGAATATATGACACCTGGAACGGAAGGAGGAAGGCTGATGGAAAATGTGATCGAGATCGGGCATCTTACGAAAAGCTACGGAAAAAACAGAGGCGTGATCGATATATGCCTGGAGGTGAAGGAGGGGGATATTTTCGGATTCATCGGACCGAATGGAGCAGGGAAATCCACGACGATCCGCTCGATGCTGGGATTTTTGAAGATCGATGCCGGGCAGATCCGCCTTCTTGGGATGGACAGCATCCGGGACCATGAAAAAATCCTGAGGAACGTTGGATATATGCCTTCGGAGGCCTGGTTTTACGATTCTATGAGGGTATCCGAGGTAATCCGGTATGCGGCGGATGTCAGGGGAGTCGACTGCAGGGCGGAGGCGGAAAAGCTGTGCGACAGGCTGAAGGTGGATCGGAACAAAAGGATCCGGGAGCTTTCCCTGGGAAACCGGAAAAAGGTAAGCATCGTATGCGCGATGCAGCACAGACCGAGGCTGTTCATTTTCGATGAGCCAACGGGAGGGCTGGATCCACTGATGCAGAAGCATTTCTTTGAGCTGGTGGATGAATATGTCCGGGATGGCGCTTCCTGCCTTTTGTCTACGCATGTTCTGTCGGAGGTGAACAAATACTGTAAAAACGCGGCGATCATGCGGGAGGGCCGTCTTACCCTGCTGGAATCGCCAAAGATCGACGACGAGGCGTTTCTGAAATTCTATGAGGATGAGGAGGGACTATGAGAACGATTTTCCTGAAAGAAATGAAACTGAACTTAAAAAATCTCCTGATCTGGAGTATTTCCGTCGGGGGGCTCGGGCTGGTCTGTATCCTTCTGTATCAGAGCATGCAGGGAGACATGAAGCAGATGGCCGACGCGTTCTCCAATATGGGAGCGTTTTCAGATGCTTTTGGAATGAGCACGTTGAGTATTGCCACCCTGAACGGATATTTCGCGACAGAGGTGGGAACCGTACACGGTCTTGGAGGCGGAATGTTTGCGGCGATCCTGGCCATCGGCATCCTTTCAAAGGAGGAGGAGAGGCACTCCGGAGAATTTCTTCTGTCCCTTCCGGTGACGAGGAATAAAGTCGTTGCGGCCAAGGGGCTCTGCACAGCGGTGATGCTGGCTGCGTTTACGATTATCTGCGCCGTTTTTTATGCTCTGGGATATGTGATCCTGGACGAAGCATTGCCGGGGAGCGCCTTCCTGACCTTTATGGGCAGGCAGCTCCTCATGAATCTGGAAATTGCCGGCATGTGCTTCTGCCTGTCTGCCGTATCCGGGAAAAACCGCATGGGTCCGGGAATCGGTCTGGCCATGTTGTTTTATGCCTATGATCTGATCGGAAGAGTGGTGCCGGACCTGAAGGAATATCTCTTCTGGGGACCATATTCCTACGCCAATGCCTCGGAGATATTTTCCGGCGCGAAAACGCCCGTTTCCGGCCTTTTCGTTGCCGCGGGGGTGACTGTGCTCTGTATATTCTCTGCCTTTATTCTCTATAACAGGCGGGATCTGGCCGCATGATCCTTTCCGGTATGGACCAGACATGAGTCAGACATGGGTCGGGCAGACATGGGGCAGACATGGGGACGGTTCTTTTGTCTTTTTTTAAAAGACAAAAGAACCG
>JAFOJB010000563.1 GCA_017420455.1 Blautia sp. | reverse complement strand
CATATAGGCTCCGGTATCCCCGTTTTCCCATTGATACCAGGGATTATAGATAAGATCCGGAGCCCAGACGGCATATCCGTTTCCACAGTCTCCGTCCTTATAGCCTGCCCAGCGGAAGGGTTTCTCCAATGTCTCTGTAAGCGTCCCGTAGAAGGGCAGATCTGTTCCCTTACCGTAATCAAAGTTCACCTGCTTCCATTCGATCAGATCTGCAGAGCTGGCGGAAGCCGTATGAGAACCCACAATATGGAACATCCCGTCCCGGTCCTCAAAAACAGAAGGATCATGGACACAGACATGAACGCTCTTCGGAAGAGAAGCCTCCTGCGCATAAGCCGGGCACGCTGTAAAAGTAATTGCCAAAGTAAGCAACGCTATGATCGTCTTTTTCATCTTTTATTCTTCCACGGTAATCTGGAGGACACTGCAGGCGGGAATCGTGAAGGAAAGCTTTCCTTCTGTCAGCTCCACCTGGAAATCCTCCGATTTTACGGTTTCCGGCTCCTCGAAGGTATTCATCGCCCGCATCGGTGCATGCAGGATCCGTGCGGCCGCCTTCTTTCCCGCAAAGCCAGTGATAAATGCTTCCACAGGGTAATCCTCTGTCACAGAAAGGTTTCCCATGGTGATCTGCAGCCTTCCCTGAGGATCCAGTGAGGCAGATTCCGACAGATTCGGAACCATATACTCCTCTTCCTCTCCGATCTCTTTCGTCTCCAGAAAGCTGTCGAGAAGTACGGCTTCCTGATGCTCCTTGAACAGATCGAACACATGCCAGGTAGGCGTTTTCACCATCTTCGGCCCCTCTGTGAGGATCACCGCCTGGAGGACATTTACCATCTGGGCGATGCAGGCCATTCTTACACGATCCGAGTGCTTATTAAATATATTTAAATTAAGGCATGCAACAAGCGCATCCCGCATCGTGTTCTGCTGATACAGGAATCCCGGATTTGTCCCGGGCTCCACATTGAACCAGGTTCCCCACTCATCCACGATCAGGCCCAGCTTTTTCTCCGGGTCATACTGATCCATGATCGCTCCGTGCATACGGATCAGATCCTCCATATACAGAGCTTTCGAAAGAGTTTTGTACCAGGTTTTTTCATCGAAATCGGTGGCGCTTCCCTTTTTCTCCCATCCCTCGGGATGTGTATAATAATGCAGGGAAAGGCCGTCTGCGTTTCCATGCAGCCTCTTCTCGCAGTGACGGAACAACGTCCTGAGAACCCCGTCGGTCCACTCCGTATCATCCACATTGGGACCGCAGGCGATCTTGCGGATCTTTCCCGGATACTCCTCTGCAGCCATCATACCAGGACTGTTGTACTGGCGGACATAGGTCTGGTACCTGCGGTACTCATTGCCATAAAACTCCGGAGTCATGTTGCCGCCGCAGCCCCAGTTTTCATTGCCTACGCCGAAGAAATCCACCTTCCAGGGCTCCGGGTGTCCATTTTTTGCCCGAAGGTCTGCCATGGGGGAAACTCCATTAAAGGTCATATATTCGACCCACTCAGACATCTCCTGGACCGTCCCGCTCCCCAGGTTTCCGTTTACATAGGTTTCGCATCCCAACTGTCGGCACAGCTCCATGTACTCATGCGTACCGAAGCTGTTGTCTTCCACAACGCCGCCCCAATGGGTGTTGATCATTTTCTTCCGTGTTTCCTTCGGTCCGATGCCATCCTTCCAGTGATATTCATCCGCGAAGCAGCCTCCCGGCCAGCGAAGCACGGGGACGCGGATCTCCTTCAGTGCCTCCACCACATCGGTACGCATGCCGTTTACATTGGGGATCTCGGAATTCTCTCCCACATAAAGGCCTTCATAAATACAGCGGCCAAGATGTTCGGAAAAATGACCGTAGATTTCTTTGTGGATCCTGCTTTTTTTATGTGCCGCGTTGATATAATATTTCGACATAAAAATACCCCTTTATGAATGATCGTTTTCTCAGTTTTTCATCATCCCTTGACCGCTCCGGCCGTCATGCCGTCGATCAGGTATTTCTGGAAGAAGAGATAGATGACCAGAATCGGAATAATACCGAACATGGAGCCGGCGATCAGCAGGTCATAGTTGTTGCCATAGGGTGTCAGCAGCGTGTTCAGACCGATCTGAAGAGTAAATTTGCTGGTATCACGGAACACAAGCATAGGCCACAGCATGTTATTCCAGGAACCCATTGCGCAGAGGATCGCCATGGAAGCGAACGCCGGCTTTGTGATGGGCATCATGATCTTTACGGAAATTCCGTACTCCGTACATCCGTCGATCCGGGCCGCGTCCAGAAGCTCCTTCGGAAGACTCTGCATGTACTGCCGGAAGAAGAAAATCGTGGACGCGCCGCACAGGCCCGGCAGGATAACGCCGGCTCTGGTATTGATGATGTGAAGCGCGGTCACCTCCTGGTACAGGGGGAGCATCAGGATTTCAAAGGGAACGCACATGGTGGCGATCACGAGGAAGAACAGGAAGCCCTGAAGCCGGAACTTGTACATGGTAAGTCCATAGGCAATGAAATAGCAGACCAGAAGCGTCAGGACTACGGTAAGGATCGTCAGGATCAGGGAGTTTTTGTACCACATGAAATACTTCGCGGAATCGACCCTGCTGTTCTCTCCCTTCTGGCCGAACAGATAAAGATAATTATCCAGAGTCATGGTGGAAAAATCGAAATTGATGGCCAGACCGTTCTGTACCAGCTCACGCCCGGGGCGGAAGGAAGCCAGAAGTCCTGCCAGCAGAGGAAACGCGATCAGGCAGCAGAGGATCAGAAAACACCCGTTTGCCAGCACAGTTGCAGCCTTGTGATTCGACGCCATGGTTCTGGAAGAATTCACATCTTTTGCCATATCACTTTTCCTCCCTCTTGAATGTTCCTGTAGCGATCAGCTGAATCACATTGATAATAAGCGCGATGATCATCAGGACCATACCCACGGCGCAGGCATAGCCAAGATCATTCTTCTCGATACCTCTCTTATACAGATATCCGACAATGGTAAGACCGATATTCTTCGGAGAGGAGTTTCCGTTCCACAGCATGAAGCTCTCCAGGAACATGGAAAGGCCTGCATAGACAGAGATCGTGACAACGTAGATGGTGGTCGGTTTGATCAGCGGAAGCGTCAGATACCAGAATTTCTGTCTGGCATTGGCTCCGTCGATATCCGCGGATTCGTAGATGGAAGTGTCGATGGATTTCAGTCCGGAAAGGAAATACAGCATGTTAACGCCGGTCCATCTCCACATACACAGAAGCAGCAGGGCGACCCACGCTGTCCCTTTCGCTTTCAGCCATGCGATCGGAGACTGGCCGAAAAACGCCAGCATCTGGTTCATCTGGCTTCCTGCAGCCTCCGAGAACATCATACGGAAAAGCATACCGGAGATTACAACAGAGGTCAGGGCCGGAATGTACATGATCACCTTCCATACACCCTTTGCCTTGGTAAGCCTGCTCTCCATGAGGACAGCCAGCATCATTGGGATCGGGATCAGAAGCACCAGTGTAAGAACCATATATTCCACACTGTTGGTCACTGCTGTCCAGAAGAATTTGTCTTTTGCCAGCTTGGCATAATGGGCGGTTCCCACAAAAGTCCTTCCCCCGAAGGAGATATCCTGGAAGCTCATCACGATACCGCTGATGAGGGGGTAAGCCCAGAATATGATCAGGCTCAGGATGAAAGGAAGCACAAATACATAAGGCGCCACCTTCTGGGAATTTAATGCCTTCTTAAACTTTTCCATTCTTATGGTCTCCTCTTATTCGCAAGAATGTACTATATACACTACTGTCGGATGACGATTCTGCAGAGCCAGCCGGAACACGGCCGGCAGCAGAATCTGTCTCCTCTTATTTCGAACAATTGTACTGATATAAGAAGGCCCGGGAATGCAATTCCCGGGCCTCCCCTTCCATTCTTTTTTAATTCAGTTTTCCGGAACAGCCTGACCTGATTACATCAGTTCCATCTCGAGATATTCCTGAGCCTCTGCCAGTGCTTCGTCGATGTCCATGCCGTCCTCGAATACCTCGTTCAGAGTCGTGGTGCACATATAGTCGTTCAGAGTCGGAGAAACCGTTGTGGTGTAGATGGTGCCGATGGCATCCTGCTCTGCCAGATCCTGCAGTACCTCATACGGTTTGCAGCGGAAGAAGGTGTTGTACATATTGCTCTCATCGAATGCGAATTCCTCGTCAAACCACAGAGAGGCATTACATACGTCAAATCCAAGTACGCTCCAGATATAGGACTCGCCTTCCTCGGAAAGCTTTGCCCATGCAAGGAACTCTGCTGCAAGAGCGGGATCTGCACACTGGGAGGTAACTACGGTACCGGTTCCGCCGATACCTACGGAGCATTTCTGTCCTTCTTCAAATACCGGGATCGTGGTGATGTCATATTTGCCTTCCATTTCCGGCATATAGTTTGTGAAACGGCTCATGTACCACATAGCCTTCGGGAAGGAAGCGATCTTTCCTTCGGATACGTTCTTGAAGCCGGCTTCCAGGTCTACATGGCCATCGGTGGAGATCATGGCGATTCCATCGTCCAGCCACTGTTTCTGCATTGCCATCATCTTCTTCACAGAATCAAGCTCTACATTGGGCTCTCCGCCAGGGCCGCCGGTCCAGTCTTCGCCGTACTCTGCCATAGCGATCCACATCCAGTCTACGCCGCCGGTATCAACAGAAGTCAGGAAAACTTCTCCGTTGGAAGCTTCCTTCAGCTGCTCGCCAAGTGCGGTATAGTCGTCCCAGGTCTTTACGGACTTGTAATCCAGGCCGTACTGCTCAAAGAT
>JAFOJB010000562.1 GCA_017420455.1 Blautia sp. | reverse complement strand
GTGTTTTCATGGTTTCTCACTATCTATTATACATCTTGCGGCCTGAATTGCAAGCATTTCAGACCTGTCCGGGGACGGACATTACAGGGCAGGTTACAGTTCACGGACTCTCAGCGCAATTCCCCCAGAACCTTTTCTTTTTCATAGAAGGCGGCTTCGGATGGTTCCAGAAACCTTGCGAAGGAGGCGCGGTTCTTCCGGCATGCCCCGCTCCCGGAAGATTCACATTCCGCGAAAAAGCATTCCCTTCTGGCTGCTTCCTTCCCCCAGTCGTCCCAGCCCTCCGGACAGATATGGTCCTCCATCTCGCATTCCAGGAATACTGTTTTTGCGTAATCCCGCCAGGGACGCCCAAGCATGCAGCTGTTTTTCGGACAATCCGAGGTAAGACGGCATCTGTGGAACACGTAGCCGTACCTCTGCCCTTCCGGCGTTGACGCGGCGGTGATATAACTCACGATCCTCTGTTTCTCCCCTGTGTTTCCGGGATCTTCGGGATACCGGCAGAAGATTTCACAGTTCTCAAAAAACGCGGTGGCGCTTCCAAAGATAAAATCAATGTTCCCTTCGATCCGGCAGCTTTTATAGTACTGCCTTCCGTTGAGGCGCGGGGCATGCTCCAGAGGCCCCCGGAAGCCTCCCGGTTCCACCTCCTTCTCCGGCAGAGGACCGGTAAAGAGCGTATCCTGGTTTCCGGAAAGCCTTACATTTTCAAAGAGCAGGCGGTCTCCGTCCGCATAAAGGGCGACAGCCTGTCCCGCCACTCTCCCGGCACCTGCCGTGTTCTCGATCGTAAGATCACAGATGGCCACATCATCCGCATGGAGAAATACCGTCTGGGTCCGGAAGGTCCCCCGTTTTATTCCATCCTCCAGAATCTCATAAGCGCCCAGGTTTCCGGTGATCACCGTCTCCTCTCTCCCGGCCCCCTTCATCACAAGATTCGGCTTCGTGACGGACAGGTTCTCCCTGTAGATTCCCGGCGCGATGCAAATGCAGACCCTGCTTTGGTTATGATCCGGAATCCTCTCCAGAGCTTCGCCTATGGTATGATACGCATTGTCCGAGGCCGGATCGACCAGAAGGATCTCCCCGGATATTTCCGGATTTCTTTCCCACCAACGGTTTCTTTCCTGATTCATCTGCCGCTCCATTCCTTTCCTTAAAAAACTGTTCCGGCTGTTTTTTTCTGCGGTGCAGGTTGTATCCCTGACAGGTATCTGCCGGGAAAGAACGCATGCATTCTGCCTGCCTTTTCCTCCGGCCGGACCGGTCAGGCACCGTTCCCACCGGAAAACAGGCTCCGTTTTTCCTCTCAGGAAAAAAAGACGGCCAACAAGAATACTCTTCCCGGCCGTCTGAGGTTATCACGGCTGTTTTCCGATATAGGCAAGAATACCGCCGTCTACATAAAGAATGTGTCCATTTACAAAATCAGAAGCGGGGGAAGCAAGAAATACCGCCGCTCCCATCAGATCCTCCGGATCTCCCCAGCGCTCTGCGGGGGTCTTGGCAATGATAAAGCTGTCAAAGGGATGACGGCTTCCGTCTGCCTGGCGTTCACGAAGCGGCGCGGTCTGGGGCGTTGCGATATATCCCGGCCCGATTCCGTTGCACTGAATGTTATAGCTGCCGTATTCGGAGGCGATGTTCTTCGTGAGCATCTTCAGTCCTCCCTTTGCGGAAGCATAGGCGGAAACGGTCTCGCGTCCGAGCTCGCTCATCATGGAGCAGATGTTGATGATCTTGCCGCTCTTCTTCTCCATCATATCCGGCAGGACTGCCTTGGACATGATGAAGGCTGCGGTCAGATCGATATCCACGACCTCGCGGAATTCCTCCACAGACATCTCTGCCATGGGAATCCGCTTGATAATACCAGCGTTATTGACAAGGATATCGACGGAGCCAAGATCCTTTCTGATGTCGGCGACCATCTTCTGTACCTGGTCTTCCTTTGTAACATCACAGATATAGCCCTTTGCCTCGATGCCTTTGGCCGCGTAATCCGCAAGCGCCTTGTCCATATGGTGCTGGCTCCTGCAGTTAAAAGCGATCCTGGCGCCGGCGCCGGCAAGACCTTCCGCGATGGCAAACCCGATGCCGTAAGCCGCGCCGGTAACAAGAGCCACCTTGCCCTCCAGCGAGAATTTCTGCATAATATTCATGGTGGATGTAATCCTCCTCTTTCTTGTAGTCACGAATTACTCTGCATCACCCGGACAGTGTATTCCCGGATTTCACAGTGCCGTATTTGAATCATGTATATCCGACCGGTTCCTTACCGGAGCTCTGTGGTCGGGATGTTGTCCATATCGTCGAACGCCTGATTCTCTCCGCCCATCGCCCAGATAAAGGTATAGTTGGAGGTGCCTGCGCCGGCATGGATGCTCCAGGAGGGGCTGATGACGGCTTCTTCATTCTGCATGACAATATGACGGGTCTCGTTTCCTTCCCCCATCATATGGAAGACAACATTGTCCTCCGGAACCTCGAAATACATATACACCTCCATGCGGCGCTCGTGGGTATGGGCTGGCATGGTATTCCATACGCTTCCGGGCTCCAGAACCGTCATGCCCATGGAAAGCTGGCAGGTCTCCAGCACATCCGGATGGATAAACTGATTGATGGTCCTCTTGTTGGAGGTCTTTATATCTCCTACCGGGCGCTTGTTGGCCTGTTCGATGGAGATAAACGTGGTCCTGCAGGCTCTGTGGGCCGGAGCGCTGACCATGTAAAACTTTGCGGGAGCCGAAGGATCCTTGCTCTGGAAGGTAAGCTTTTTCGTCCCCATCGTCACATAGAGACAATCCTTGTAATTCAGCTCGAAGGTCTCGTCGTCTGCCTTAACGATCCCGGGGCCGCCGATATTGAACATTCCAAGCTCTCTTCTCTCCAGAATATAGCTGGTCCCGAAATTGTGCCATACATCGATCCCCTTGTCGATCGAAACCTCTTCGTTCACAGGCATGCAGCCCATGGTCACCATTCTGTCCACATGGGAATAGACTGCCGTTACCTGGTCCGGCTGATACAGTCCGGTGATCAGGAACTCATCTCTGATCTCCTGTGTGGTATATCTTTTAAAATCTCTCTGATTCACTGAGTAACGAATATCCATGATTTTCCTCTTCCTGTCTGAAACGATAGTGTTATCTGACCTGTACTGTCAGCTGTCCTGCTCACTCCGGCCTGCCGGTTCTTCACTGTCACCGGAAGCATACTGCTCTTCCGGCGTGAGCGGTTCCTCTGTCTTAATGTAATTATCAAAAATCCTCGCATAATAGAAGGAAAACAGATAGACCACCAGCCCCACTCCGATGACCAGGGTGATAAAGTTGACCAGCACCACGCTGGTAAGGTTAAAGTAACAGACGGCCGCAAGGACAACCACCATCTGCAGTGTATATTTCCAGTGCTTTACGCAAAGAATGACCGCGTAATGGATCGTATTCTTCACTGTGTTGACGAATTTCGACTGTACGGCGAATACATACAGAAGCGAAAGCAGCCAGGGGATCAGGAGTGCCAGGACGAGCGCCCAGGAAATCTTCAGGTTTGTCCGGTCCGTCTGGTTCCAGAAGATCAGCCCCCAGGCAAGAAGCGCGCCGACAGCCGCATAGAGCAGCCAGATGACGGTAGCCTGTCTGAAATTGTCCTTAAAGGAATGGAAGAAATTTGCAATGGGATAGCCTTCATCCTTCTGCAGCTTCATACAGCTGTAAATGAGCGCTGTGGTGGAAGCCCCCAGCGTAAAAACAGGGAGGCTTACCAGAAGCCAGATCATATTCAGGATCCAGATGTTTCCCACCCGGAGAAGGAAGCGCCACACCGGGTTATCATAACTGAAGAATCTCATTTTTCGACCACATTCCCTTTCACGTTGTCAACCGAAGTCAGCACAAGGGCGTCCCCCTCCTGTCCCTCCAGAACAACATCTGCAAAGGTAAGCTCCTTCACGCCGGAAATAAAGATCCCGGCCTTACTGCGGGGCTCTACTCCCTCCGACATGGCGGGAACACCGCTTACAGCCTCCTTCGCGAAGGAGAAGCTCACATTCGAAAGAATCAGCTGTTCTATCTTCTTCTCCGGCAGCCCTTCCACATATACCGCCTGTACATGGCAGTTCGTGCATTCGACATCATAAAAGCCAAGCTTTCTGATCTCCGGAGTCCTCTCGTCCGCCTCGTATCCCTCCCTCTGCTGTACATAGGAGGTATGGCCGTCCGGGTCGCAGAAATAAAAACTGTTGATCACAACAGGCGTCATGACATGATCCATGGTGATGTTCCGGAATTCAATATCATCGATCACCGCAAGGCGGCCTCTGCCCCGGCGTGTCTTTATCCGAAGCCCCCTGTCTGTATGCAGGAAGAGACAATCTGAAACCTTCATATTGATGACGCCGCCGGCCATCTCGGATCCGATGGTGACAGCCCCGTGCCCGTTTTCCAGCAGGCACTGGCGGATCTCGATATTCCTGCAGGGAGTCCTGTACTTTTCCGCCATATAGATCTTCCCGGCCTTCACCGCGATGCAGTCGTCCCCCAGGGAAAACCGCATTCCGATGATCTTCACCCCGTCGCAGGATTCCGGATCCAGCCCGTCCGTATTGGGGGAGATTGCCGGATTTTCGACCTTCATCCCATAGAATGAGATATCCTCGCAGAAATAGGGGTGTATCGTCCAGGACGGACTGTTCCTCAATGTGATCCCCTGTACTGTCACATGCGCGCAGTGATGCAGGAAAAGGAGCCTCGGCCTTGCGGGCAGGACCTTCTGCAGCTTTTTCTGCCACCAGTTTTCCTTCGCCGCGCACCCGTCCAGGATACCTTCCCCGTAGATCAGGACATTTTCCGCCCCAAAGCCGGAGACAATGCCGGTGTAGGAAGGAAGCGGATTTCCTTCCCAGGTTCCAAGCAGGAACTCGCCCTCCTCGTCGTAGGTCTGCACGGCTCCGGGCAGCAGAGGCAGCTTCCCGGGGTCCGTAAAAGCAGAAAGCACAGCCCCTTTTTCCAGACAGAGCTGCAGATTGCTCTTCAATACCAGGCAGCGGAATTTGTACACCCCCTCCGGGACCAGCACCCGGCCGCCCTTCGGGCAGACATCGATGGCAGTCTGAAGATACAGGGTATCATCCGTCTCCCCGTCGCCTGAAGCGCCGAAATCGCGCACATTCAGCGTGACGGATTCCTTTTCCGTATGAAAGGCGCATCTTGCTTCTTCCCCGGTTTCCTGGTTTCTCACCAGAATCTCGGCGTCCATATCCGGCCGCAGGCCGAAAAGACTGCAGATCGTCCTGTCCGCAGTCAGAGAATAGCTGCCGTTTACAAAAACCTGATACTGATTACGGGTATAGTACCTGCCGCCGTCTGCGATCTCCAGAACCGCACTTCTGGAAAAATGGCGGAGAATCTTTAATTCCATAAGCTGTCCTTTCAACGGAAATGCAGCCGCACCGGGGAAGCCGCGCCGTTTCCTGCGCGGCATCCCCAATTGCAGCCGCCTGATGGTTTATCTGCAGAAAATCAGCCCTTCACGCCGCCTGCTGAAATACCTTCTACAAACTGATCCTGCGCAAGGAAGAAGATCACGATAGAAGGAATGATCGAAATCAGGGAAGTAGCGAGCACCCGGTTCCAGCTGAAGCCGGCATCCGAGTCCATAGAAAGCTTCACAAAATAGGAAGCCGGATATTTTGCAGGTGTGTTGACATAAAGCAGCGGTCCCATAAAGTCGTTGCTGGACCACATGAACTGGAACAGAGCACAGGAAACGATGGCAGGCATCAGCATGGGCACGACCACCTTGACCAGGGTCTGGACCACATTACATCCATCGATCTTCGCCGCCTCCTCCAGTTCTCTCGGCACATTGTGCAGGAACTGCACCAGCATGAAGATAAAGTAGGTATCGCACGCAAACAGCGATGGAATGATCAGAGGCAGATAGAGGGGAGAACCGATCCATCCCAGCTTGTTATACAGAATATACTGGGGGACGTTCAGAACTACCTGGGGCAGGAACAGCGTGCTGATCATGATCGGGTACAGAATCTTCTTCCCGACGAAATCGAATCTTCCGAAACCGTAGGCCGTGATCGTTGCAGAGATCACGGTGAAGATCACCTTCGGGATCACGATGGTAAAGGTATTGATCAGAGCTTTCCAGATATTGATATTTCCTCCGTAGCTCTTGACAGCGTTCTGATATCCTTCCAGGGTGGGATGCACCGGGAAGATGTTCAGCCCCGCAAAGATCTCATTGTTCGGCTTAAAGGTGGCTCCGATCATCCATATCAGAGGATAGACCATGAAAATACCCACTACGATCAGGACGATATAACGGATAGTTGTCTGGATGTTTCTCTTCCGGGCGACTCTCCTGTTGTATTCATAAGAAAGATCTTTTGTATTTGTATTTGCCATATTCCGTCCCTCCTTAGCCTTCATCCGAATAATAGACCCAGTAGTGCTGGCTCCAGAACGACAGTGCCGTGAAGATCATGAGAATAATAAACAGTACCCACGCCATGGCGCTGGCCAGACCCATATCGTAGGCCTTGAACGCTGAGTTGTAGATCAGGATCGACATGAGAGTAGTCTTTCCTCTCGGACCGCCGTTGGTAATGATGAAGGGGCCGTTGAATTCCTGGAACGCCTGTACCAGCTGCGTAATGAGGTTATAGAAAATAACCGGCGTGATGAGCGGTACCGTGATACTGAAGAACTGTTTCCATTTCCTGGCGCCGTCGATGGACGCTGCTTCGTACAGGTCCTCGGGAACACCCTTCAGCGCTGCCAGGAATATGACCATGGTAGACCCGAACTGCCAGACTCGAAGCAGACAGATGATGAACAGCGCCCAGTTCGGATCTGTCATGAAACTGGGAGGATTTCCTCCGAGCAGGCGGATCATCTGCTGAATCAGTCCATCATCCTTGAAGAGGGCGCGCCACAGAACAGAGATCGCGACAGAGCCGCCCAGGATAGAAGG
>JAFOJB010000561.1 GCA_017420455.1 Blautia sp. | reverse complement strand
TTTGTTTTTGTGGAAAGAGGCTGAAGGAACACAGGGGGACGGTCCTTTTGTGTTCCCCATGGAACACAAAAGGACCGTCCCCCTGTGTTCCTTCAGCCTCTTTCCACAAAAACAAACCCGTTCCCGGATGCCCATGTTTCTGCATAGGATCCCGGCTCACCAATAATCACCAGAGCAGAAGAACATCCTGCAAATGCATCCTCACCGATGAATGTTACAGACGCCGGAATGTACACCTGGCGGAGAGAGCTGCTTTCATAAAAGGCTCGTTCGCCGATCGTTGTGACATTGTCCTGTATGCAGACGACGGACGCGGCTGTCCTCATGAAGGCCTCCGCTTCGATCATTGTCAGAGAGGAAGGCAGCACCATCCTGATTTCCGGCGGTGCTTATACAATTGACCAGGGAACTGTTACCGTGTCTTTATAGTTGCCTTTTCCCGTGATCGTGACCACGTAAGAGCCCGGATCCGTGCCTTTTGTACCGCTTACTTCATAATCAGAGGATGTCAGCGCCAGACCATCCAGGGTTACCGATATCACGGAAACACTTTGCCCGGAACCTGTATAAAAAATCTCTGTTTCGCTCAGGGCGGCCTCGGCGCTTCCGATGGATTTCGGGGTGATGGTCAGTCTGCCGGGTTCCGTCTCCACATGATAGTTCGGATTCTCTCCGGGAGTTACCGTGATGTCATACTCGTCAACATCTTCACCTGCAGCTCTTGTCAGTGTGTAGCTCAGCACATCGCCGTTTTCCACACCCTCAATCCCCGCCGTCAGTTCCGGATCTTCCTCCCCGTAGGTTTTGGACTTTTCATCGGCGGTAACCGTGACTGTCTTCTTTTCAATGCTCACAGGGAAAGATCCTTCGGAAACGTTATGGTTCGGTGCTGCGGCTTTATAATATACCGTGTGGTCTCCGGCATCCCTGAAGGCCGGTACAGAATCACCATATTCCCCTTCTTCAGAAGCACTGTAGGTAAAGGAAACTTCCTGCTCATTCACAGAAACGGCTGTGGTATTCACCTCTGCTGTCTGATCTGCTCCGTTATAGGTCAGCGTTCCTTCCTGCTGCGCTGTTACTTCACTCAGATCTGCGGCACTGATGTCAGCAGCCGCTGCGGTCTGCTGTCCTTCTTCCGCAAGTTCATAATTATCCGCGTCTGTTCCTGTGAGGGACAGGTCCGTAACCGCAACTGCTTTATTTTCTCCCGCGGCCTCATCTTCAAAGGCTCCTGCGGCAGTCACCGTCAGAATGTCGTCCCCGACCCTGCCGTCCAGGACCGCCGTATCGAAAACCAGCACTGCGTCCGTTGTCCCGTCATACGTCTTATCCTCAGCCGTTATGCCGGAGACTGTAACAGATTTCCTGGCGATCGCCGCTTCCAGCACAGCCGGCACGGTATCCGTGTGTCTGCTGTCACCGACTGCCTTGTACCAGACATACCAGGTCCCGGCGCTGACGGCGGAGGGGATCGTTGTTGTCCATACGGAAATCTGATCACCGCCGTTTATCTCATCTTCTCCGCCTGACACAGGATCGGCAGTGCCGCCATCAGAAAGCTGTTCTTCATCCGTGGGAGCCGTATCAGCATTCTCTCCCAGGGCATAGTACATTGTCCCTCCCGTTACTGAACCGGCCGTGACAAGTTCCTGCTCCATTCCGTTGTAGGTCAGAGCCTTTACTTCCGGCGGGATCACTTCAGGCTCATGCTTCTGAAGGCCTGCCGCCGCAGCGCCCGCATAGCAGGCCGCCATCATGAGAGGCCCGACTCCTTTGGCTTCGTTGGGTTTATATAGTTCCGCCTTCAGATAATCGGCAGGATTTGTAGAAACGCCGGCAGATCTGTAGACGTTTGTCAAAGTGTTCTGAGACACGTATCCATCAACGATTCCATGAAATGCCTTCAGTCCCGCTTCTCCATCCTCCTCATCTACGTACCCCTGGGCGAATGACTTCATCATGGCGTAAGCCAGCAAGGCAGAACCGGACGTCTCCGGCAGATTCTGTGTTGAGGAATTCGTCGAGACGCTTTCGTTCAGCACGTTATACCACAGGCCCGAAGGATCCTGCCGATTCCTCATGCCGGCAAAGAGCTGTTTTTCAATCCTGATCAGTTCTTCTTTCTGCACCGTATAACTGTCTGGCAGCATGCTGATCACATCTGCCAGGGCCGCGGCGTACCAGCCGACAGCACGAAGCCAGTATACTCCGTTTAAACCGGCATCCGGCCCCCATCCGTGATGATAGAGTCCGGTCGAAGAATCATATAAATTGTTCCCGACCCAGATCATCCGCTCACAGACGGCTGTGTATATATCTGCCGGAGCAATCGTATTCAAAGTAGTGCTGCTGCCGCTGAATATACCGTCCTCCAGGGCATTCGCAAGCTCCATGAAAAACGGCTGCGCCATGTAAAGACCGTCCAGGGCGACCTGGTATGTTGACCAGCTGCTGTTATTGTATTTATGTTTGAAATTCCCGCCGACATTGACAACCTGGTTCCTGCTGTTTTTAACATCCCAGTTTCTGCTCTGCATGATCCCGTATACATACTCTATCATCTTTATGTATTTTGCCTTCTGGGCGCTGGTAACTCTGCCGGAGGGATCGCGGAGCAGGTCAAACAGGACCCGGACCGGCGGAATCGAGTCCAGCTCATTCGGACGATAATAATTATCAGAAGCAGCTGCGTTATTGACATATCCGAAGGTGATTCCATTTGCCTGGTCATAATATGTCGTATTCTGTCCATTCACTCTTCTTGTAACGAGATTCTGGCTGATATTGTTATCAAAAAATGTGTTTACGGACGAAAAATAGGCTCCACTGTCCATCATCAGATAGGCATCCATCATGATCCCGTTATAGTAAGTCCAGCTTCTTGACTTCCCCTCCGTATCCCAGGAAAACCCGCCGGATGTACTGGAGAATCTGCCTGAATTGGCACGATATAAAGCCTCCGCCAGATTCTCTACCGCAGTTACATCGGCTCCCGCCGTATCCACACTGACAGATGACCCGCCTTCCTCCTCCGAAGCCGCAGCAGAACCTGTGGGAAATGCATTTACAAGGAATATCATCATCATTGTGATTATCATGTACCTCTTAAAAATCAAACGATGTTCCGGCCTGTTCTTCAGCCATATATTTCTCATGATATTATCCTCTTCTCTCTTATTCTTTATTACCTCTTTGCTGCTCACAGATTCCCACATGGTTACGCCCGGAGGCGGGGAAACACACGGGGACGGTCCTTTTGTGTTACATGCCGCGAAGCACACGGATCCGCTCCCCGCCCGGTTCTGCTGTTTTCCCTTTTTTCTCAGGATTGATCCAGAAATAACTGTCCCGAA
>JAFOJB010000560.1 GCA_017420455.1 Blautia sp. | reverse complement strand
TAAACAGAAGCAGCAGAGCGCCGGTCGCAATCTTGCCCCACCAGGAATTCAGATGGCCGTTGAAGGTGATCAGCGCAGGAATGACGGATTTCAGCAGTACGCCGAACATGGTACCGATCATATAACCTACGCCGCCGGTCAGGAGAGTTCCTCCGATGACGGCGCAGGAAATGACTTCCAGCTCTCCGCCCTGCAGGGCCATATTCCAGCCGGATTTGACCACCAGCACATAGGCGATGCCCGCCAGTGCGGAACAGAAACCATTGATACCATATACGGCGATCTTCGTGCGGGCTACCGGAAGACCCATGAGCTTCGCGCTCTGCTCATTGCCGCCCACTGCATATACGTTCCGGCCGAAACGGGTGTGCTGCATGAGGATCGTTCCGAGAATGATCATGACAATAAAAATGAGCACCGGCAGCGAGATGGATGTAATGGGCTTGATCTTCTGCCACTCGCCGTCCTTCAGATAATACAGGGTAATCTTGAAGCCGGCCAGCTTGTTGATCAGCGGATGATCGATGCTGATGGACTCTCTGGAGATCAGCGAACAGATACCTCTTGCCAGGAAGTTTCCGGTAAGGGTGGTGATGAACGGAGGCACATTCAGGTAATGGATGGCCGCGCCCATAAGAAGTCCCAGTCCAACGCCTACAACGATGGAAAGCAGCATTGTGATCACGGGCGAGATTCCCATCTTCGTGTAGCCATAGGCGATCAGCATACCGGTAAGCGACTGTACCGACGCCACAGAAAGATCGATTCCTCCGGTGATCAGCACCATCGTCATACCGACAGCGGAAATGCCGTAGTACGCATTATCCGTGAAGAAGTTTACGAATGTACGCAGCGTTGTAAACCCGATAGAGCCGTAGGCAATCGCTCCAAAGGCGTAAATAATCAGGAATATGATGACCGTCGCATAGACCATGATGTATTTCGGATTCATGATCCTGCCAAGGAGGCTCTGTCTTGAACTGCTTTTGTTTCCGCTCATTATGCCGCACCTCCTTTTGCTGCCTTCCTGTTTCCGGCTCTTTTGGCCATCCAGTTACGTACAGGTTCAGACTGGAGCACGATAACGACAGCGATGATCATCGCCTTGAATGCCATTGTCGCCTCTGCGGAAATTCCGAAATAGTACACAAAAGTCACGATCGTACGGATGATGATGGACCCGATGATGGTTCCCGCAAGAGAGAATTTACCGCCAGCCATGTTTGTGCCTCCGATAACGGCTGCAAGAATGGCGTCTGTCTCATAGTTCAGGCCTGCGTTGTTGGAATCGCAGGACATGATACGGCTGGAATAGATCAGTCCGGCAATTCCTGACAGAAAACCGGTGAGCCCGAACACGATCATGATGATCTTCTTCGCGTTGATACCGGAAAGCCTGGAAGCGCTCCGGTTGATACCGACCGATTCCACGAAAGTACCGAAGGCTGTCTTCCGTACGAAGATCATCACCGCGGCTACAACGACTACCGTAATGATGATCGGCGTCGGCAGGAACAGCAGGCTTCCCTGCCCGATCTGGCGGAAAGGAGAATACAGGGTGGTGAACTGCTTTCCGTTGGTCAGGATCTGCGCTACGCCCCGTCCGCTGACCATCAGGATCAACGTCGCAATGATCGGCTGCAGCTGCAGCTGTCCCACAAGAAATCCGTTGAAGCACCCCATCAGGATACAGGTGAGAAGGGGAGCTACGATGACCAGGATAAAGGGATATACCGAATAATCCCCCGGCGTATTGTAGATGGTAACGTCCCATCGAAGAAGCTTCAGGGCAAATGCGCCGGAAACTGCTACCAGGGCACCTACCGAAAGGTCCGTTCCACCAAGGGCAAGAACCAGTGTCATTCCCATGGCGATGATCGTGATCTCTGAAGATCTGTTGACGATATCGACCAGGCTGCCGTAGAGCATGCCTGTGGAAGGCTGATAGCTGATATTGAAGAAATCCGGTCTTGTAATAAGGCATACCAGCAGGATCAGGATCTCTGCGATGGCTGCCCAGGTGATCTTGGATCTCATGATGGAGGAGAAATCAAGATTCTTTGCGCGGATGGTCAGCAGAGCGGCAATAATGCAGAAAAGCGCTCCGATTCCCAGAAAGATCGGGACCATCTTCACGGCAGTGCGAAGAGAATCCACATCCGAAAGGCCTTTTTCAAAAATGACGTCAAAAGGTTCCGCTGCTGCCGTGTCTTCTGCTGCAGCTTCTTCTGCAGCGCCAGCGGCTCCGCCGCCTTCTGCTGCATCTCCCTCTGCAATGTTTTCAGAATCTGACGCAGCTTCCGCTGCCGGTTCAGAAACCGCTGCTGCGGCACGGTTTGATTTATCAGGCTTCTTTACCGCGTTTTTAAAGGCTTCTCTCATGGCGGCTTCATCGGTGTCCTGCATAAACACCTCTTCGATCGCCGCGTCGGAAAGACTGATATTGTAATTCCTGTAGACCTTATCTTTCAGGCCGCAGATCCTTGCAAAGAAGAACAGGCCGACCGCTATGGATATTATGCCCAGGATCAATGGGATGAGAGAGATTCTGTTTTTCTTCATACCGCTTCACCTCCCGGCATACCCTCCGCAATGATCTGCAGGATCTTGTTCTGTGTTTCGTTATCGAAAGGTCCCTTCAGCTCTCCGGCCTTTGCCCCGTCTCTCATGATGATGATCCTGTTGGAGCAGCGGATGACCTCCTCCAGCTCGGAGGAAATGAAGATCACCGACACGCCGTCCGCGCACATCTCGATCATCAGACGCTGTATCTCTGCTTTTGCGCCGACGTCGATTCCACGGGTAGGCTCATCCAGGATCAGAAGGTCCGGTTCCGTCGCCATCCAGCGGGCAAGTATGACCTTCTGCTGGTTTCCGCCGGACAGCTCGCCGATCTTCTTCTCCGCATCCGGAGTAGCGATGGAAAGCGCCTTGATATACTTATCTGCCAGCGCATTCTGCTCCTGTCTGGAAAGAGGATGCATGAAGCCGCGCTTTGCCTGTACGGCCAGCATGATATTTTCCCTGATGGAAAGATCCCCGATGATTCCGTCCTTCTTTCTGTCCTCCGGGCAGAAAGCGATCCCGTTCATGATGGCGTCAAAGGGCTTTTTCACCGAAATCGTCTGTCCTTTCATGCTGATGGTACCCTGTGTCGGGCGGTTCGCTCCGAAGATCATCTGGGCGGTCTCTGTTCTTCCGCTGCCAAGCAGACCTGCAAACCCCACCAGCTCTCCTTCCCTGATATTCACGGAAACCTCGCGGACAGCGCCGGGAGCGCCGATCTTATCCGCATCCATCATAACCGGAGCGTCCTCGGACAGCTCGTTGGGATGAAGATTGAAGATGACATCCATATCCTTACCGATCATCTTTGTGACCAGCTCCAGCTTTCCGATCTCGTTGATATCATAGCAGCCTACCAGATGGCCGTTCCGAAGAATGGTCATTCTGTCCGAGACGGCGTAGATCTGATCCAGGAAGTGCGTGATGAAGATGATGCCGATACCTTCCTTCTTCAGGTCCCTCATGACAGAGAACAGCAGCTGGACTTCATTTTCGTCCAGAGAAGATGTGGGCTCATCGAGGATCAGGATCTTCGCCTGGATATCCACCGCGCGGGCGATGGATACCATCTGCTGCACGGCCGTAGAGTAATAGGACAGAGGTCTCGTGACATCTATATCAAGATGAAAACGTTTCATCAGCTCATTGGCTCTTTTATTGATGATCCTATGCTTAAATTCTTTGCGGCCGACGAATATATTTTCCGCGACCGTCAGGTTCGGGCAGAGATTGATCTCCTGGAATACCGTTGAAATTCCCATCTCAATAGCTTGCTGCGGACTTACAGGTGTGATCTCCTTACCATCGAGAATGATGGTTCCGGCATCCTTATGGTTTACACCCGTCAGACACTTGATGAGTGTGGACTTACCCGCGCCGTTTTCTCCCAGAAGTGCATGCACCTCTCCCGCCCGAAGAGAGAAATCCACCTTGTCCAGCGCCTTGACGCCCGGAAAGGTGATCTCTATTCCCTTCATCTCGAGAATGCATTTATCTGACACTTTCTTTTCCTCCTGAAACAAATGAGGCGGAATTGCTCCCGCCCCACTTAATCATTTTCATGTAGTATTTAACGGCCTGTTCAGATAACTTTTATGGAAAGCATTCAAGCACCCGTTAAAAAGAATTAATACAGACGCTCGTCGATCACATCACCTGCAAGAACAGATGTGGTTCCCTCAACCTCGATACCGCCGACACAGTCGTAAACACCTTCCTCAGGATGGATAACTTCCTTGTCGAAGGTCTCTCCGGCTTCCAGAGACTCGATGCAGTTCACTACGAACTCGCCGTACAGCGGGTTGCACTCGATCGTTGCATTCATCTCACCTGCTACGATTGCTTCGAAAGCAGCCTTAACAGAGTCGCAGCCTACGATGATGATATCTTCGCCGGGAACAAGGCCGGCAGCCTTGATGGCATCGATTGCGCCAAGAGCCATATCATCGTTCTGAGCGATCAGGACATCGATCTTGTCAACAGATTTCAGCCATGTCTCCATCAGAGCCTGGCCTTCTGCACGGGTAAAGTTACCGGTCTGCTGAGCAACTACTTCCATGAAGGGATAGTCTGCCAGAGCTGCCAGGTTTCCTTCGGTACGTCCGACCTGAGCATCAGCGCCTGTGGTTCCTTCCATGATGGCTACATTGACAGTCTCGCTGTCGCGGCCAAGGCTCTTCAGATATTCGCCTGCCCACTGAACCTGTCTGCGGCCCTCAAGCGGGAAGTCTCCGCCGAATGCTGCAACATAGTCGATCTTGTCGGCGCAGTCCGGAATTCTGTCAAGAAGGATCAGGGGGATCTCGTTCTCATTTACTTCGGAAAGGATCTCATCCCATCCGGAGGTAACAACGCCGGTAAAGAGAATATAATCTACACCCTGGGTGATGAAGTTATTCAGAGCCTGGATCTGGTTTTCCTGCTTCTGCTGTCCATCGGAATACACCAGTTCCCATCCCTCATGGTCCTCAATCGCTTTGCATACAGAATCCGTGTTAGCTGTACGCCAGTCAGACTCCTGTCCGATCTGAGAGAAACCAATTGTGATGGCGCTAACGTTTGTTGCCATGAGGACGCTGAGTCCAAGTACGGGAACGATCAGTTTCTTAAGCATTTTGTTCATAAGTGACCTCCTTTTCATAACTTGCTTTTTCCGCAGGGATCAGAGAATCCCTGCTCCCTCCTGCAATTACGGTTACATTTTACAATTATCCGGTAGCAAAGTCAAATATTATTTGTGAAATCTGATCTGTTTCGGTACTTTTTACCATAGATATACATGAAAAGGCGAAAAGCCCGAAAATCCTGACCATACGGGCATTTTTACCGCTTTTGGACCTGTCTTCTGTTTTCAGATCTGCGTACCTCTGTGATCCGGTATCATGTCTCAGGCTGCTGGCTTTCCTCCTGTGCCTGCTGACGCTGCCCTCTGTACAGTTCCCACAGTCTCCGGAATTCCGGATCGTTGTCCGGGGTGACCACTTTGCTGACAAAAAAATCCGTCATTTCTACGCCATATCCGTAAAAATACTCGTTGATCTTTTCTTTTAACGCCTCCGATAATTCCCGCATGTGTTCATGAATTTCCAGAAGATTGATCTCCTTTTCCCGGAGGACCGGCGCGAGACAGACCTTTACCTGATTCATGACGATTGTCCGGAAAAAGCCGTTGTTGTTCTGCTCCGGTGTCAGAACGGTACCGGTTCCCGCCAGCTTCAGCAGCAGACGCCTTGAATCCCTCACCCGGATGTTGAATTCTCCGCATGCCCCCAGATCTACAGGGATTCCGAAAACAGGATCGACGGCGCGCACCTTGGAATCCGTCCCCCATCTGATCCCGGTCTGAATTCCCGTGTTGATAAAATAGATCTCGCAGAAAGCAGGCGTCTTATCAGCAGACTGTTTCCGGCTCTTTTCCTCCCCGGAGGGCTGCTGCACTTCCAGTACATGTCTCCCCGGCCCGAAAAGATCCAGTGCCTTGCCGTCTCTGAAAAAGATGGCTTCCTGACTTTCATGGACAAGCACCTCTTTTCCGGGGACAATATCCTCAAATGGATATCTCCACACCAGAGTCTTTGCATCATTGTCAAACCGGATGCAGCTGACGTTCTCTTCGGCCCTGTGCTTCTCCTTCATCAGCTGCTTCTGAACATCATTTTCGTAATCACAGGCAGGACAGACTGCCCTTTCTTCTCCCTTCATCGTCCGGAAGCGGATACCGCATCTGGCACAGACGATCTCTTCCGTCCTGACCTGCTGTTCCAGCGTATTGATCGGCTGCTGACAGACCGGGCATCGGGCCTTCTGGCCAAGTGTCTGGTCAAACACCACCATGTTTCCGCAGTGAATACATCTCCGGCTGGTCCATCTGTCGTTGACGATATCGATCTGATTTCCACAGGAACACCTGATTTTCCTTTTTGCAAAAAAACCGGACTTTCCCTCCACATAGCTTCCACACCTTGGACATTCTATCACAAACTGGCCCATATCCCTCTCCTCTAATTCACAAGAATCATACTGACATACAATGTTCCCGGATGGTGTTTCTGCAAAGACCTATTCATTTACGATCAGGTTTTCGAAAGCGTTTTTCCGCACCCAGACGGCCACATTTCCTCCTTCCGTGCGGAATTCGGCAAAGCCGTCCTCTCCCACGGTTACCGGTTCAGGGCAGTTTCCTATGGCATCATAGAATTCCTCATTCGCGTACCGCTGCCCCATCTCCATCCGGATCGATCCGCCTTCGGCGTTGCTCATCACCACCGCGAGACCGGAATCCGGATGCTCCTCGTCTCCGCTCCGGGTCCAGCCGATCACCTTTTCATTTTCAAAGTAATCCTTCTGCTCTCCATAGGCATATTCATGCCGTATCTTGATCAGCTTGCCGAGATTCGGAACCAGCGGCCGGTTCTGCACGGGATTTCCGTAATAATCGGAATAGAAGATACAGGGCCTGCCATCGTATCTGAGCAGGATCAGCGCATAGGCCAGAGGCTTGAACCAGTCCTCGATAAAGGACTGCAGGCTCTGTCCATACTGGGTATCATGATTATCCACAAAGGTGACAGCCTTCTCCGGCCGCTCCTTTACCAGGCCGTTTTCAAAAATCCTGTTCAGCGGATATTCTCCGCCGGCTACGGATGCGTTGTAAAAATTATAATGCAGAGCCACGTCGAACAGTGACATTTCATTCTCCACCGAATCCAGATAATACAGCAGCCGCCCGATATCGCCGCTCCAGTACTCTCCTACTGCAGGCAGCGGTTTGCCCGTAATCCTTCTGATGGAGGACAGAAGTTCCTTATAAAAAGGAAAGCTGATATGCTTCACGGCATCCAGCCGCAGACCGTCCAGATCTGCCGTCTCGATATACCATTGCAGCCATTTTCTTGTCTCCGATACCACTTCGGGGTTGTCCATATCCACATTCATTCCCATGAGATAATCGAAGTTTCCTTTTTCGGGATCTGTGTCCGGATCCCATTTTTTACCGGTAAAACGGTAGATCAGATCTCCTTTCTGCGTGTTCTCGTCCCAGTCTGTTCCGGAGAAGTGTGTGTGATTCCATGTGAATGTACTATACTTCCCTTTCCTTCCCGGAAAGGTGAATTTCGACCAGACGCGAACCTTCTGCTCCCCGCCCACCTGTTCCAGGCGGTTCTCAGGAGAATCTGTCACTGCAATGGTATCCTCGGTCTCGTCTCCGCCCATCCTGTGATTCAGCACGATGTCCGCAAAGACTTTGATCCCATTTTCATGAAAGGCCTGAATCGCCTCAAGATATTCTTCCTTTGTTCCATACTTCGTCCTGACTGTACCCTTCTGGTCGAATTCGCCCAGGTCGTACATATCGTAGACGCCGTATCCCACATCCTCCTGGGATGTTCCTTTATATGCCGGAGGAAGCCATACAGATGTGATCCCCAGATTTTTCAGGTTTTCTGCCTTGGCAGCACATCGCTTCCACCAGAGTCCGTCGTTCGGCAGGTACCATTCAAAGTACTGCATCATTGTTTCATTTGTTGTCATAGAAATCGCCTCCTTAGTAAGCGGTCTACACAACATCTTCTCCGGATTGCTATATATTTAGCACAGAAGGGGCATTTTGTCAATCTGCCGGTCCTTTCCAGGTGAAGCCCAGCATGGTGATATCGTCAAACTGCTCTGCATCGCCGACGAAGAAGCCGATTTCTTCCCTGACGGTCTGAAGAAGTTCCTGCAGCGGGACATTCTTTTTTTTGTTCAGCGCCATGATAAGCCGCTCTTCTCCGAAAAGTTCGTTCTCCTTATTGGCGGCCTCTGTCACGCCATCCGTGTACACAAAGATGATATCCCCGGGATCGAGCTGGAATTCGTGCTCCCGGAAGCACATATCCTCCATGGCCGCCAATGCCGGAGAATGACGGTATTTCACCAGCGAAAAGCGTCCTTGTGCTGCCTTTTTCAGGGCGGGATGTTCATGGCCTGCATTGGCTGCCAGGCCTCTGCCTGTCCGAAGATCCAGGATGGCCAGCCATATGGTTATGAAGAGCTGCTCCTCATTGTTCTCGCAGATCTGGTTATTGACATCCCGCAGGATATCTGCCGGAGACAGTCTTTTATCCATGAGGGTGCGGTTTTTGATCAGGGTCTTCGAGGTCATCATGAACAGAGCCGCGGGAACGCTTTTTCCGGATACATCTGCCATCAGGATGGCCAGATGGTTTTCGTCAGCAAGGAAGAAATCGTAGAAATCGCCGCCCACCTCTTTTGCGGGAGTCATGGTGGCATAAATATCAATTTCCTTCCGGTCGGGAAAAGCAGGGAAATTCCTGGGGAGCATATCTGCCTGGATCTTGGCTGCCAGAGAAAGCTCCATGGCCAGTCTCTGTTCTTTCGCTGTCGCTTCCTTCAGATCCACGATGTATTTCTGGATAGAATCCGCCATGGAATTAAAGGATTTTGCCAGATTTCCGATCTCATCATCGGTACTTACCTGGGTCCGCCGGTCAAAATGGCCCTGACTGATCTCATCCACATCCTGCTCCAGCTTCTTCAGCGGATCGGAGATCTTCCTGGAAAATCTTCCGATAAACAGCAGCACCGCCAGAATCAGCACTGCAACCATCAGCAGGCTGATCTTCATGACCCTGTTGCTGGTATCGAGAATGGATAAAGCTATATCAAAAGCAAAATTCTGAATACTGTCCCGGATTTTCGTGGCAGGCTCCAGGGCAGTGGTACTGGGGCAGATGATACAGATTTTCCAGCCCGTGGAACCGATGGTGGAAAAGGCCACATGCCAGGCGTCCTGGTTTTCGCCCACGCTCAGGATCCCCATTCTCTTCTGAAGGATCTGCTCTTTTACCTGTCCAAGAGCCTCTCTGCGGCCGGAATCCTGGCTCGATATTCCGGGATCCTCCGCGATATCGATGTCCTTGCTTGCCAGAATCTCTCCGTTACCGCTGAGCAGGACTGCCGTTGCAGGCTCTTCGACCCCTACATCTACCATATTATGGTAGAGACCCTCCACCAGAATATCCACACCGACACAGCCTGCTATGCTGCCATCTGGTCCGGCAACCCTGTATGCGCAGGTGATGATCAGCTTCTCTGAGTAGGCATCCTGATAGGAATCTGTAAAAATAACATCCTCCGCTTCCTTTGCCCTCCGGTACCACTCCCGTTCCCGGAAATCAAAATATGCGTTTTCCTGGTTTGCCGCGGAACCGGACTTCAGGTCGTAGGAAACCAGCGCGCCGCTTTCCGTCCCGATATAGATCGCGTTAATATCCTCCATGAGCTGTACCACAGGATGAAAAACACCGATCATATTCCCAAGGAGACCGATCTCTTCCTGCAGCTCTTCATAGGAAATCCTGCTGTCTGCCAGAATCCGCTGCATGGTCCAGACGCCTCCGTTCTCTGCGTCGGCAGGCTTCACCTCCACCGGCTGTCTGCTGGCGGCCGAACGGTAAAGCTCCTCTGCATAGGAGGCGGTATATTTTATGGCAGAAGAAAAAGCGGAAAGCTTCTCCTCTCCCAGTACCGACTTGTACACGGCTTCCTTTGTCATGGTTTTTTCCAGCTCGGAAATGATGGCGCTGCTGCTGACATCGGAGATCTCATATCCCGATTCCAGAGATGTTTCCAGTACAGAATCCTGGATATAATCGATCGCGCCAAGACTGATGACCGCCCCGATTCCCAGCGGGATCAGCGAAAACAGAAGCGTAATGAAGACCATCTTCCGCGAGACGGAGGAATGATATACCGTTCTGCCGTTCTCATCGACAAGCACCTTTTGTGACATATCCCCGTAGCCCAGGCGCTTCATTGCGGATTCGTTTACCAGAAGAGCGGTAAGGAGAAGAAGGAGGCAGCCGGTCACCTGAAATCCGGAGATTCCTTCGTTATTATTCCCGAACACGGAGGATAAAAACGGAGCGAGAAGCAGCGCCATGACCACCTGGGTAGAAAGAAGCAGGCCCGTTTCGACCGGCGGAATCTTTTTCTGGCAGGATGCGTGAATCAGCGCGAAAACCGCACGGATGAAGATCCCGGTATACACGACGCCTGCCCAGAAATGCGCGTTTATCGTAAAAGAGATGGATTCCAGACCGAAACCCAGAGATATGAGCCAGGCAGCAAAGGAAAGGATCACGGAAAATACAAGCTGCGTAAAAACCAGATCGGCCGGCTCCTCATCTGTTCCCAGAATGGAAAGGCTTACAATGTATGCCGCAAGGAAAAAATCCCCGATCAGCATGAACGCTCCGTTCATATATAGGAATAACTGGACCGGATTCAGGCTGGTTATCAGGAAAAGGGCGATGGCTGCGACTACCGTTGCAGCAACGGAGAAAAAACCCGCTTTCTTTTTCGCCAGCAGCAGCATCGGGACAATGAAGACAAAGAACAGGCCGGCAGTACTGGAAAGCAGGATGACATCCGGAAAGGGAAATCCGTACCAGGCAAAGGCTTCATAAAAAACCAGAAGCTCTACGGCAAGAAGTAGTCCCTTTTTCCATGTGCTTTTCCGGATGGCACCAGGTTTTCTGAACCGGGCTGCTAAACCCACAAGCAGTCCGACTACATTGGAAGCGAATACAAAAAAGCAGGGTGAAAATGGCTGC
>JAFOJB010000559.1 GCA_017420455.1 Blautia sp. | reverse complement strand
TGAACACAAAAGGACCGTCCCTCTGTGTTCAGCCCTCCACATGGAAGACCAGATTTCTCCTGACCTCCTCCAGCTTCTCCTTCACTCCCCGAAGACTCTTCCCCTTCAGAATCACCTGTCCCAGCCGGTCTCTCCCGTTCGTATACTTCCTCACAAGATCCCCCGGCTTCACATCCACCGAAATCTCCACAATATCCGGATCCGACTCATCGTTCCAGTTGACGACAGACAGAAGACGTCCCTCCTTGTCCGAGGACAGAATATGGGACAGGCAGGCAAAATTTGCGGAAGGTTTCCGGAACATTTCCGCAACCGGCTCTCCCATGGCCAGCTTTACCAGAGCCTTATAGTAATCCACCTGGTACGTCATGCTCACCAGCTCCGGCAGGCAGGTAGCTCCCGCCCGGCCATTGATCTCCACCACATAGACTTTTCCGTCCCTGTAAAGCAGATCAAAATCCACTGCGCTGTTATCGTACCCCACCGCCTGCACTGCTTTCTGCATTTCCCGGCGCGCCATCTCCCCCAGCTCTTTTTCTTTCTCGAAGGGGAAGGAATGACCAACCGGGGTCGGAACAGCCGCCGCATAGGCTTCCGTATTGTCCGTCATGCAGAAAACAAACTGTCCGTTCCGGAGCATGGCTTCCCCGTTAAACAAAGTGCCTTCTATGAACTCCTCCACCAGACAGTATCCTTCCTTCGAGCTTTCCATGATGCTCCGGAAACAGTTTCCTGCCTCCTCATAAGTATCGCACCGGTAGATTCCCCTGCTTCCCATCTGGTCCACAGCCTTCACCGCCACCGGGAAACCGAAGCGCTTTATGGCCTCTTCCAGTTCCTCTTCCGTCGTAACCTTCCGGTGCTCAGCGCAGGAAACCCCGTTCTTCCGGAAAGCTTCCTTCATCAGGAACTTGTTCCTGGCAGTTCTCGCGGCATTCATTCCCGGACCGCAAAGGCCCATCTGTTCACAGACATATCCCAGAGCCGGAACCCCGGCGTCCATACAGCAGGTGACGATTCCCTGAATCTCATGTCTCCTGGCCTCCCGAAGTACTGCCTCCGGATCTGAAATATCTGTAAAACTGCTCTCGTCCCCCTGCGCAAACCCCGGCCAGTCCCCGGGAGTACTCGCGACTATGGTATAAAGCCCCTCCTCCCTGGCTGCCCTGATTAACGGTACCTGGGACATGCTGGCCCCCAATATCATGATTTTCTTCATTTTTTCTACCCCAGACTTACAGCGGTTCTCTGCTGACGCAGACTCCATTCTCATCAAAAACACATTTCCTGCCGGAAAGGATCACCGTTCTGTTCTCGATCCGGGAACCGGCGTAGGCATTTCTCCCGGCGTAAAAATAATACAGCTTTCCGTTGATCCTGTGCCATCCCTTATAGGCAAGATAATTCTGCCCGAAATAATAGGTACGGACCACGCCTTTTTCCTCAATGGGCTGGAAGCTGTTCCGGATTCTCGCTCCGTCCGCCCCGTAATAGGCTACATCCATGTTCTTGCTTACCACTTTATAATTGGTATAAAGATATCCGTAGGTTTTGTTGAAAAGATAGAACTTCCCGTTGATATTCCGGCTTCCCAGATAGGCGTAGGAATCCGCTCCAAAATAATAGGTCTTCCCCTGATGGGTTACCCAGGTATTCCTTGCACGGACTCCGTTCTCGTCGCAGTAGATGGTCTTTCCGGTAGCCTTTGAATACAGGAGGGTATTCTTATACAGATGCCCGTCCGACAGGGCAAAGCTGTAGGTATTATTCCCGATCTTTCTGGCGCCGGTGACACGCTGCCCGTTTCTGAAATAGTAGGTCTGTCCCTCGATATCGTACCAGCCCTGCATATAGACAGGGGTTTTTACATAGTCCACAGACGCCATGGTACGAGGCGTGATCTTCTTTGTATAATCCACAAAACCGATATCCAGATCCACGGCGCCGCTGATCCCGGAAATAAGACCTTTGGTAGAGCGAAGCACGTCCCCGTCTCCGCAGGTGGACTGCCAGATTCCGTAGGTATAATCTGTCTTATCCGGAGAGATCATTTTGTCGCTGTACCAGGCCAGCCAGCAGTCATAGGCCGAAAGCCTTCCCATATCCAGATGATTTTTATACCAGTTCGCGTTGCAGTATACGATGGGATAATATCCCGCCTTTCTGATCTCACTGCAGAAGGCGATGGCCATATTGGTCAGTTCCTTTCTGGAGAGACGCTGTGCCAGTGCTTCATCCTCAATATCGTATGCCACCGGGTAGGAAACCCGCAGCCCCTCCATCCTCTCGATGGCCATCTGTGCTTCCAGAATCGCCTCCGCCTCATTGGTGGCCGCCGAATACACATAGCATCCGGCAGGAATCCCTGCAAGGGCAGCCCCCTCCATGTTTTCCTCAAAACAGGAATCCCTGTACCGGAGTCCGTGGCCGATCCGGATCATGGCAAAATCCACATCCGAGCTTTTCACCTTTTCCCAGTTGATCTCTCCCTGCCAGGCGGATACATCGATCCCTCTGGCGACTGCGCCGGGAATCTTTACGCCGCTTCCGTTATAGATGACTCCGTTGATCTTTTTCCAGGCGTATTTCGCAGCATTGCTGCCGGAAGCAGAGTCTGCTCCTGCTCTTTGAAGCGA
>JAFOJB010000558.1 GCA_017420455.1 Blautia sp. | reverse complement strand
GCCAGGCGTGCGCTTGTGCAGGCACGGCGCACACCTGGCGGCTTTATCGCACAATAAAGGCTGTGAAAACAGGAGTTTCTTCTCCTGTTTTCACAGCCTTTTTCTGTTTCAAAGCCTGCCGGTTAGCACCGTCCGCCTGCTGAACTCCCGTATTCTGTTTTATGCCAGGAACGCGGCGTTCACATACCCTCTTCCGCCGATGGTCGGCGCCAGTACCAGAACATATTTATTCCCGTCTTTTCCGGTCTTTTCTGTACCGCAGATCTGCACCTGATCCCCGTTGTACAGCTTGCCGATGATGTTGTATTCATCATTATCCGGAACGGTGCGGAAAGCAAGGAATCCATTTTCCACACACACCGTCTTCCATTCTCCGTTTGTTATGCCGGCCGCGCCGCTGCTGATATTTTCCAGTTCCTCATTTTTCAGTTTATCCATATTTTCCATATTGTCCATATTTTCCGTGTTCTCCATATTCTCCAGTTAATCATCCTCAGGTTTTCTGAAAAGCGCTTCCTCTCTGCAGTCAACTGCATGAGCGTTTTCCTGCTGCTCTTCCTCTTCTATTTTCATTTTTGTTACCGCTTCCAGGTTCAGACGGCCGTAACGTCCGGCCAGATCAGCCATATCTTTTTCCAGTTTCCCATCAAACTGTCCCGCCGCCAGACGCCATTTCCAGTTGGTTCCCTGTGTAGAGGGATGATTGATCCTTGCACTGTTGTCCAGTGCCAGATAATCCTGCAAAGGGATGACGCAGATTCTGGCAACGCTCCTCATGACCAGGCAGATCAGGTCCCGGCAGATTTCTTCTACCGTACTTCCGGCATGATTCAGGTATTCCTGAACCATCCTCCGCTCCTCCTCCGTGATAAGCTGGTACCAGGAATACAGGGTTTCATTGTCGTGCGTTCCGGTATAGACAACACAGTTGGGATCGTAATTATGCGGCAGATAATCCGCTGCACTTCCGGTATCCCTGGAATCGAAGGCGAACTCTATCACCTTCATGTTGGGATATCCGCTGTCTGCAACCAGACGCCGTACAGAATCTGTCATATAACCCAGATCCTCGGCGATGACCTCCTTCTCCCCCAGCCGGCTCTGCAGAGCCCGGAAAAGCTCCATTCCAGGTCCCTTTTCCCACCATCCGTTCCTGGCGGTGGTTTCGCCGAAGGGGATGGCATAGTATTCGTCAAACCCGCGGAAATGGTCGATCCGCACCACATCGTACATGGAAAAGCAATGTCTCATCCGCCGGATCCACCACTCAAACCCGGACTGCCTGTGCACCTCCCAGTTATAAAGAGGATTTCCCCAGACCTGCCCCGTGGCGGAAAAGCCATCAGGCGGACAGCCCGCCACCATGGTCGGATTGTTTTTATCGTCCAGCCTGAAAAGCCAGGGGCTTGCCCAGGTATCCGCGCTGTCCATCGCTACATAGATCGGAATATCCCCGATAATACGGATTCCCTTATCGTTTGCATAAGCCTTCAGCTTTCTCCACTGCTGGTAAAACTTATACTGCATATATTCCTGGAATTCAATATCGAAATAGAGCTCTCTGCGATAATAATCCATGGAATACTGCCAGCGGAAACGGATATCCTCTGCCCATTCGCTCCAGGCTTTGTTATCGAAACGCCCCTTTACCGCCATAAAAAGCGCATAGTCCAGGAGCCAGTAGCCCTCCCGGTCCAGGAATTCCGAAAACCCGGGATCCTCCGTGATCCTTGCCCTTTCATAGGCTTTCCGGAGCAGTCTGAACCGGCTTTCATACAGCTTTCCATAATCCACGCTGGCCGGATCTGACCCAAAATCTGCCGAATCGCATTCCTCCTCTGTGAGGACGCCTTCACAGACCAGTTCTTCCAGGCTGATAAAATACGGATTTCCGGCGAAGGTGGAAAATGACTGATAAGGAGAATCCCCATAGCCGGTAGGGCCGAGAGGAAGAATCTGCCAGTATCTCTGCCCTGCCCGGGCCAGCTGGTCCACAAACTCATAGGCGCTTTTCGAAAAGCATCCGATCCCGTATTTCGACGGCAGCGAGAATACCGGCAAAAGGACGCCGCACTCCCTGTTTCTTTCCATAATGCTCCTCCCCAACAATAGTATCCGGGTTTTTTCCGGCAGTTCGATGTGTGTTTCCTGTTTTTTATTTCATCTCTTCCAGACAGTCCTTAATCTGTCTGATCATCTCGTCATATTCCGCGTCGGTCAGAAAAACCTTTCCGGGATTCATCTGGAAGGTTCCGCCCCATTCATCCCCGTCCTTGTATTTCGGCACCAGATGCATATGAAGATGACAGCCAGTATCTCCATAGGCGCCGTAATTCAGCTTGTCCGGGTGAAAGACCTTGTGGATCACCTTTGCCGCCAGTGTCACATCCGCGAAAAACTGATTTCTTTCCTCCTCGGAAATATCCACGATCTCACTGACATGATCCTGATATGCCACAATACATCTTCCTCTTTTGCTCTGCTCCTTGAACAGGATGAGCTGGCTTACCGACAGATCACAGATCTTGATCCCGAACTTGTCCAGAAGCTCTCCTCCCTGACAGTATCCGCAGTTTTCTCCTTTTATTGTAGTATGCATAAATATACCTCCTCGTATCATTCCATGCTGTATTATCACGCCGTTCGAATGGGAGGTTTTTCCTCCCGGCTGCAGGTATCCTGCTGCAAACTGCTTCTGCTGCTTATTCCTTCAGCTTACGTTTTGCTTCTTCCAGTGTCCCGATCAGCTTATCGCACCAGGCGTCAAACTCCGGCTCTTCCTTCTGCAGCTCCGGATGCGCCAGGATATTTGCCAGGGAAATGCGTACGCCCTGATGGAAGGGGACTTTGGTCGTAAAACCCGGCACCAGGGACTTCAGTTTTTTGTTGTCGAAGACCACCGAAGCGCTTTTGTCCCCGATCAGGGCTCCACGGTAATCATACCGGGAACCGACCTCCGCCAGAAAATCTGACGCCACATGATATGGATGCAGCTCCACATGAAGAGCCTCCGCGATAGTCTGATAAATCTGGTTCCAGGTGAGCGTCTCATCCGAAGTGATCTGGAAAGCCTCACCGATGGCATGATGGTTTCCCATCGGCCCGACATAGCCTTCCGCGAAATCCCTGTTGAAAGTCACCGTCCACAGAGAGGTTCCGTCTCCGGGAATGATCACCAGTTTTCCTTCCATCATCCGCCTGATCACCGGCCAGGATCCATTGTGTCCATGGAGCCCTACCGGGATATTCCGCTCATCGTAGGTATGGCTCGGCCGCACGATCGTTACCGGGAAGCCCTCCTCGCGGAATTTTTTCATCAGGAATTCCTCGCAGGCAATTTTGTTGCGGGAGTACTCCCAGTAGGGATTTGCAAGGCTCGTCCCTTCCGTGATCACGTAGCTCTCCACAGGTTTATGGTAGGCCGAAGCAGAGCTGATATAGAGATACTGATTTGTCCTTCCCTTAAAAAGCCTGTAGTCTCTTTCTACCTGCTCCGGTACAAAGCCGATGAATTCCCCTACACAGTCGAAGGTCATATCTCCCAGCTTCTGCAGAACCTCCGTCTCGTTGCTGATATCTGCGGAAATACAGTGCACTCCTTCCGGAAGCTCCTTTGCACGGGTTCCGCGGTTTAAAAGATAAAGCTCCCAGCCATCTGCGGCAAGTTTTCTTGTGATGGCCATACTGATCTGTCCGGTTCCCCCGACAAGCAGTGCTCTCATGCCGATTCCTCCTCCGGTTCTTTTATTCTCTCATTATCTTACAGTATCACATCTTCCCGGAAAACTCCATCCCTTCTGGTCAGAATGAAGGGACGCTTCTCCGTGGACTCATGTTCTGTGCGTCATGTCCCTGTCTTTCTCACGGATCACAGATCCAGTCCTTCATAGATCAGATTCCGGATCCTGGGATGGATGACATCGTAGATATAGCCGTAATTCTTCACATGCATCGCGAAGAATGCGGAAAGGTGACGATAGGGGTCGATCATGGCATAGGCGCCGGCAGCGCCGTCCCAGCCGAACTCCCCGACCGTTCCAAGGCCGCCCCTGGTGGGATCTACACGGGAACGGACGCCAAGAGCATAGGTATAGCCCAGTCTCTGCCATTCATCGAAGGACCGGCGGGCTTTCGGGCCAAGCTGGTTGGCTCTCCACAGCTCCATCATTTCCGGCGAGAGGATCTTCGTTCCGTCCTTCGCCTGTCCGCCGCAGGCCAGTGCGTCCGCAAAGATCCCATAATCCCTCACGTCGCACATCAGTCCTGCGCCTCCGCTTTCATAAAGCGGCGCGATCCGATAAGTCGTCACTTCAGCCGGCAGAAGCTTCAGTTCATTTTTGTCCGGATCCATCTCGTACTGCGCCGCAAGGCGCCGCTGATCCTCTTCTTTCAGAGTAAAGCCAACGGTGGAAAGCCCCAGAGGTTCAAAGATATTCTCTTTCAGGTACTCGGAGAAGAGCTTTCCGGATACCACCTCGATGACGGCTGCCAGGACATCATGGCACATACTGTACAGAAAATCTGTTCCCGGCTCAAACTGAAGCGGCCGCTCGGTCAGCGCATCCACAATCTGCCTTGTCGTCGCCGCGGTGCCGTATTTCTCAAGAACCTTCCGGATTTCCGGGGTATCGGTTTCGTAATCAAGACCGCCCTGCATGCTCATGAGATGGCGGATCGTCATGACACGTTCTGCGGGAACGATCTCCTCTCCTTTTTTTACCTTCAGGTTCCTGTAGGCAGGCAGATACCAGTAAACCGGATCATCCAGATTCATCCGTCCCTTTTCGATCAGCTGCATCGCCGCGCAGGTCGTAAATACCTTGGTGCAGGAATACAGGCAGTAAGTCTCGTCCCCCTGTACCGGAACACAGCGCTCAGCATCCCGGCAGCCGGCCATATGCCGGTAGATGATTTCATGATCCTGGTACACCACCAGATCACATCCCGGAACATGTACGTTTTCAAGAGAATCCAGATATTCTCCCAGCTTCGAAAAGTCCATAATAACCTCCTTTTTCTGTCAACACTGTTCCTGTCATGTAAATTTCTTAACCTGTTACTATTCACAGCCTGCCCGGATATGAGAACGGATTTTCGTGCCTGCACGGAAAATCCGTTCTCATATCCGGGCAGGACTGCGAAAGCTGTCACTCCACAGGATGAGGAATTCAGGCGCGGAGCGCCAGGAGAGCCCGCAGGGCGGGAATTCCGAATGCTGTGGAGGGCTGTGAATAGTAACCTTAACCTTGCAGTTGTTTCCAGTGTACAGTTCTCTTCTGTGTCTTTATTTTCCATACCTGGCCTTTTCATAATCCTGATGCAGTCTTTCCCGGTCAAACCCTTCCGGGAAGGCAGCGCGCTCTTCTATTTCTTCCGGCGTCTCGGCTGACTCCGGAAAACCTTTTCTGTATCTCCGGATCGTCCGGCGATATTTTCTGCGGATCTTTTCCTTTTCTGACAAGGGTGTAAGGAACCGTCTACGAGCCGGGACAAGTCTTATTCCTTCGTCCCCCGAAAGGGACTCGGCAATATCTCCGTTTTCCTGCAGTCCGTCCCGGAACTCCCGGAAATATTCCCGCAGCGCAAGGACAAGTCCTGCCAGCCCTGCTATAAAGAAAGCCGCCGCGATGATCTGGATCAGGGGCTCCAGCCAGGCCGGAGGCTCCCTGATCTCCTGTTCCTCTCCGAAAAACTCCTCCTGAAACATATGGAAACTGTTATCCGGCATGATCAGAGGCATCTCTTTCAGCTCTTCCTCAGAAAGCACGTATTTTCCCTTCATATTCCGAATGTCCGCATACTTTCTGGAGCCCATGGTCATAAACGCAGGTATCCCGGAACATACAAGAAGTATCAGAAATACAAGCAGCATTCCGGTTTCCAGCCGCCGTATCCTTTTTCCCGGAACATTTGCGAGGGAACTGGTATCCTTCAGGTACTTGTCAGTCATCTCCATGTGCCTGTAGATCAGCGCAAGGAGAAGGTACAGGAGCCCCGTGATCAGGGCGATATCACAAAGCACGGGGCACGCAGTCACAACTCCGGAAAAATATCCCAGAATAAACCATATCACCGCGGCGGGTACCGGTTTTTCCAGGAAATAAGTCCTGTCTGTCCAGGAAATATCGTGATCCTCCATGGCCTTTCTCCGCTCATAATCTCTTATACGCACCAGAAAGCTTTCTGTCATCTGTATCAGACAGAAAACCCCGGTAAACAGAAGATACACCACGGAAAAGACCCTGGACAGGACGAATCTCCCGATCTGCCAGGAAAGAAAAAGCGTCCCCGTCCCCGCAAGCAGGCAGATCAGAAGATACAAAAACGCGGAAGGACTTTTTCCTGCCGCGGTCCGGATCACCAGAGAAGGCAGGAAAACGATCAGGCTGCAGAGAAAAAAACGAAGCAGCTGCTCTGCATCCCGTTCCAGTATAAATGTATAGATCACCGGTACGATCAGGGAAAATATCATTACCGGATGCAGACACTCCAACAGAAACGCAAGACGCTTCCTGCTATTTGTGATCGAAATCATATCCGGATAATCCTCTCTGTACAATCAAAAAACATCTTATCGAACATAACCCATCTTATCGAACATAGCCTGCCTTAGCGAACATAGCCCATCTTATCGAACACAGCCTGTCTCAGCAGTCAGGACCCGGCTTATCATGAACTGTGACCCGGGTGTCATACCGTTCTCCAGGGCAGGATCTTCAGCATTCCCTCCTGTCTGGGAGCGGTTTTGTTCTCTTTGCCGCAGATGACGACCTGGATTCCCGGGAACTCCCGGGGAAGACAGTCCCGGAGCAGATTCTCAAGCTCCTCATGATATTCTCTGGTGATGAAGACAGGAATCCGGTCGGCAGGAACCTCCTTGACCATATCCTCAAAGGAAGTCTTCTCCAGTCTGTCGAAATTCTCTGTCAGAAAGCGCTCGATCCCGGAAAGATGAGACTGCCCTTTTTCCGGCGGAAACAGCGTGATCCCTCTGCGTTCCGCCCCGCTGTCCCCTGCATTAACGCAAAGCCCTGTCTCCAGGCCCTGTCTAACCAGAGAACGGAGAAGTGAAGCCGCCACCGCGATCCCTTCCTCCACAAGCTCATCCGCCTTCAGGATGCCCCTGTCCCAGACATCCAGGTAGATCATGAACTGCCTGGAGCATACAGAAGAGAAGGTATTTACCATCAGGTTTCCCGTTCTTGCCGAAGCCTTCCAGTTGATGGTCTTCATCGGGTCCAGGGGGGTATACTCACGGATCGACGCGAAGGCAAAGGGATCCTCGTATACCTTATTGCGGCTGATCACATCTCCCAGGATGCTCTCACAGGATTTCATGATCCTCGAGATATCCCTTTTCCCTGCATAAACATACAGCTCCGTATCGGTATCCTCCTCCAGGCGGTATTCCCTCCTGAAAAACAGGGAATGGGTTTCCAGTACCTGCTGGGTGATGCGATAGTGTCCCCTCTTTTCACATTCCACCTGATACTTTCTGGTAATGCTCTCCCATCCCAGCACCGAGAAGACATCCCGTTTATAAATAAAATCGCTGACTGTTGTATTTTCCACATCCACGAAACGGACGCCCTTCTGTATGCGGAAACCGATTTCCACCACCGGAAGAGGAATCCTTTTCCGGTTTTCGATCACCTCCGTCATCTGCACCTGTTCCCCGCAGTAGACGAAATCCTTCTCAAAGCTCACCTTCACGAAAAGGTTTCTGAGCCAGCAGCTGCGGTAGAACCGGCCCCACAGAAAAAGCATGGCTCCTCCCAGAAGGAGGTACAGCGCCATCATATCCTTTTCCAGTTTTCCGTAGGTACGCTCACCGAATCGAGAAGCCGGCAAACGATCTCCTTTTTCCCGGAATCACTGTCCTCCTGGGATAAGAGCCGGTGGGCAAGCACAGGGACTGCCACCTTCTTGATATCCTCCGGTGTCACATAATCCCTTCCTTTAACCATGGCATACCCCTGGGATGCACGGAGCAGAGCCAGTGTCCCTCTGGGGCTGACGCCTGCCTGGGTCTTATTTTTCCGGGACGCCTGGCAGAGCCGCACCATATAGTCCAGCAGCTCCTCATGTACAAAGATCTCCCGGCACTCTTTCTGCAGAGCACAGATCTCCTCCCGGGAAGCAACATCGGCAAGCTCCTGAAGGGGTTCCTCCGTGATAAAGCGCTCCAGCATCTGTTTTTCCTGCACCTGAGTCAGATTCCCCATGGACAGCTTCATCAGGAAACGGTCCAGCTGCGCTTCCGGCAGAGGAAAACAGCCATAGGTTTCTACCGGGTTTTCCGTGGCGACAACAAAGAATGGGGCCGGAAGCTCCCGGGTCTGGGTGTCCACCGTCACCTGTCTTTCCGCCATGCACTCCAGCAGGGCGGACTGTGTTCTGGGGGTTGCCCGGTTGATCTCATCTGCCAGGAGGACATTTGTGAAGACCGGACCCTGCCGGAAAACGAATTTTCCCTGCTCCTGATTAAAATAATTCAAGCCCGTCACATCGCTGGGAAGGAGATCCGGCGTAAACTGAATCCTTCCGAAGCTGCAGCCCATGGATCTGGCCAAAGCCCTGGCAAGAACGGTTTTCCCTGTTCCGGGAACGTCCTCCAGAAGGACGTGGCCGCCGGCTGAGAGCGCGGCAAGAAGCAGCTCTGTCACCTCTTCCTTTCCAACCATCACCTTCGCGACGTTTTCTTTGATT
>JAFOJB010000557.1 GCA_017420455.1 Blautia sp. | reverse complement strand
TCCTCCGCTGCTTCATCTGTCTTCTGCGCATCTTCTGCTTCAGCCGCCTGTGCTTCAGCATCGGCTGCGTTTTCTGTCTCTGCAGCATCTTCGCCTTTAAAGCAGAGGATTCTCTCCTCATCCGCAAGAAATACATCCTCTTCCGAAAGAAGCTGGGTGCTGAATTCTACCTCTCCTTCCTTCCGGATGGCAACCTTGATGATATCTCTTCCGGTGGCGTTCTTTACCCTGACTTCATAAGCGCCTTCTTCCCTGGTACCGATGGTCTTTATTTCCTCTTCCGCTGCTGCCTCTGTGCCTGTCTGCGGCGCAGACGCTTCCCCTTCAGTTTCTGCAAAAGCAGCTGTAGAAAGCGCAAGTACCGCGCCAAGGCAAATTGCTGTCATCATTTTTCTCATCATGTTTTTTCCTCCATTTTCTGTTATTGATATCCTGTCGTTCCGGTCCGGCATGAATCCCCGTACCCGATCCTTCGATCATTCCGGCATTCCGTTTCATGGACCGTCCCGGTCCGCTCTGAATAGCCTTCCGACTCTTCTTTGTACCTTCCTGGTACTATTCCATTATATTGCCTGAGCAATAAGGCAGGTGGACGGGTATGTCTGTCCATCTGATTTTAATTCATCCGGACTCCGTCCGTGTAAACCCAGGTTCCCGGGGTTCCGTAGGTGATCATGTACCCGTTCTTCCAGTTTCCCTTTTTCGCGGTATCATATTCAAAATCCGGGTCGCAGATATAGGTCGCCCCGTTCCGGTCGATTTCACACCAGCCGTGTGGTCCCATCCCGCCTCTGGCATAGGGAACACTCCCCATCACAAAATGCGCGTCTTCCCCCAGAAGCAGCGCCATCTGGCAGAACATGCCTGCCATACAGTAACAGTCTCCACCATTCTGCCGGAAACCCAGGATCGTAAACCATTCAAAAGGCGTATATCCGTCCGGAACCGTATCATCATTCCTGATGTAGGTGATGGTACACCACTTGTAGGCCTGATAAAGATCCCAGCCTACCTCGTCCAGCTTCTGGATGGCCAGGATCTCCGCCAGGTTTGTATACCGGACTGCCAGACCATTCCCATCTATCTTATAATAATCGCCGCCGATTTTCAAGGCTGTTTTGTTCCGGATCATCCTGCCGTCCGGGTCAAAGTAATATAATCCTCCCCCGATAAAAAGCAGCCCTGTCTGCCGGACGCCGTTCTGGTCAAAGTAATACCGGCTTCCGCCGATACTGAGCCAGCCTGTCGTCGCATAGCCCCATTTTGTATTGAAATAGTACGTATTCTGCCCTATGGTACGCCATCCGGACAGACGGTTTCCGTCTGCTCCGTAATAATACCGGTGAATCCCGGAAGAAACCCAGCCATCCTTCAGCATCCAGCCGTTTTCCCGGAAATAATACTTTTTCCCGCCGATATTCAGCGGTCCGGTATGCTTCGTGCCGTCTGCCTCCAGATAGTAGGTAAACCTTCCGTTATAAAGCCAGCCCGTTTTCATGACGCAGGTCTTCTTATCAAAAAAATATTCCCTGCCGTCTATAACATGCCAGAGCGTATACGCCGCGCCGTCTTTTCCATAATAATACTTCCTGTTCTTTACGACTCTCCAGCCCCGTTTCATCGCGCCACTGGTAAAGAAGAAATACTGCTTATTGTTGACGATGACAGTACCTGTCATCATCCTTCCGGGCACAGAACCGGTTTCCTGAAAATAGTAGGTCCGGTTGTCTATACTTTTAAAACCTGTCACCAGGACGCCCGTGGCCGGATTCAGATAATAGCGTTTACCTGCCCAGGTGATCCATTCGCTTTTTCTGCGGCCGCTGTTGTTGGCCAGAAAATATCTTTTCCCGCCAAGAATGTGCCAGCCGCCCTCGCGGAGGATCTTCCCATCCTCCTTCACCCAGAAGAAGCTTCCGTTGCTTCCCTGGATCCAGCAGTTCACAGACCCGGCTCCCAGGAGTTCGGATCCTCCCTGCGCAAAAGCCATTTCTTCCATGGTCTCAGCCGGATTTCCGCCTGTCAGAAGATCTTCTTCTTTTCGTTCCTCCCCGGCGTCCAGAAACAGATTTCCGGTCAGGATATGATCCACCTCAGGCAGAACCCCGCCAATACTGTCTGCCGGAGCCATCTGCTCTTCCGATTCCGGGATACCGTCTGTTTCAGGGATCTCCGCCTCCGGATCCGCAAGAAGTTCCTCTTCTTTTGCCTGTGCAGAATCCAGAACCGGTTCTGGTTCCTCCCGGGCAGCCGCCTCCTGCCGAAGCTCTGCCTCTTCTGCAAGGGTATTTCCCGGGAACATCTCTGCAATGTCCGCTGTCACAGCCTCCTGCCGAGGCTCTGCCTCTTCCGCAGGGACGTTCCCCGGGAACGTCTCTGCAATGTCCGCTGCCACAACCTCCTGCCGAGGCTCTGCCTCTTCCGCAAGGGTATTTCCCGGGAGGATTCCAGTATGCGCCTGCTCTCCGGGAAAAGCAGAAATCTCTTCCTCCTGCTGCATGGCATATCCGGCAGAGGCGGCGTTGAAAACAAGCACAGACAAAAGCACCGCGCACAAGCGGAAACCGTGACGGTTTCCCCGAACCCTTCCTTTATTTTCTTTCTTGGATATTACTGCTTTTTTCATAAATCATTACGGCATCCTTTGCCCGTTTGTGTATCGGTAAGTTCCTCTTGTCCCGTAGGTGAACATAAATCCATTCTGGATAACCCCCTGCTTCCGGGCTTCACTTTCCAGGTCCGGGTCACAGATATATGTCACTCCATCCCGGTCGATCTCGCACCAGCCGTGGGGTCCCAGTTCTCCATGATATCCTAACGGCACATATCCCATGACAAAATGAGCATCCTCTCCAAGAAGATACGCCATATGGTAAAGCATGGCTGCCATTACATAACAGTCTCCCATGCTTCGTTCGAAACCCCAGGAGGCAAAATACTCTGCGGGCTCTCTGCCTTCCGGAATGGTATCATCGATCCCGACAAATTTTCTCGCGCACCACTGATAGGCAGAATACAGATCCCATCCCTCTATGTTCAGCCGTTCAATGGCCATGAGCCAGACGCCCGTATACAGTCTCAGTTCTCCATCGGCAGCCGCTTCATAATAGGAATCTCCGATCTTCAGGACTCTCTGGTCTGCTGCGATCGTCCCATCTTCCCTGAAATAATACAGTTTTCCGCC
>JAFOJB010000556.1 GCA_017420455.1 Blautia sp. | reverse complement strand
GCGCTGAGAACGACATCGTCGAAGCATTCGCATGCCAGACAGGCCCGGAAAACCTGAAGCTCCAGAACTGCTCCGATATCCCGCAGCCAGAAGCGGATCATCTCATCAGGGAAGGAAAAGCGCACCCTGTCCTCTTCAAAGGTGAGATCATGGATCAGATCTGCCTGCGCCAGTGCCTGGAGCAATCCCTGGTCTGCCGTCACCGTCCCCCTGTCGGCTTTTTCTGTCAGATGCCCCTCCGCCTGAAGCTCTCCCGGCAAGGAGGAAGAAATCTTCTGAATGTAGTTGATCTGCCGGTTCCAGACACGGCGGTATTTCATAAAGATATCGAACAGCTTTTCCATCTCCGGCAGCATCGTTTTCAGCTTTTCATTGTCCTCCCGTCCCGGCAGCAGCGTTCCTCCTGCCATCAGGAAACAGGATTCCGCATCCAGACGTACCCTGCAGGGCAGGTCCCGGGCAAAGGGAGCGTTCTTTTTTTCAAAGAAGGAATTCTTTTTCCGGCTGTAAGTATATACCGGTATATCCCCCATCGTGCTGGCTACCTCGCCTGCCGCAAAAAGAGCCGCGTCCGTTCCTCCCGAAATGTCTATGGCAGATTCCGGGTGGGTTTCCAGCACCTGACGGAGCTTCTTCTCTATTTTTCCGGCGTTCAGGAGGCTTACGGAAACAAAAGTCAGCCTGACGGATATGCCTCTGTGTTCAAAGTACTTCTGCAGGGATTTTCTGTAGACATGATCCGCCTCTACCTCCGGAGGACAGATGATCACCGTCTCCTCCGGGCGGAATACTTCCGTACCCAGAACATTTTCAATAGGTCTCTCGTCATACAATTCAATGATCGTTCTCATCACTCTGTACACAGCCCCTTCTGAAGCAGTCCGATTCACGCTGCTTCAAAAAAGAAATCGCCACTTGGGAAAGTGACGATTTCTGATTCTGTCCGAAAACATGGGAGAGCCTGTCCCAGAGGGTACAGGCTCCCGCCCGGTTCATTCTCCTGAATGGATTATTTGAAGTATCTCTCCAGCAGGCCTTTGAATGCCTTGCCGTGTCTTGCTTCGTCTCTTGCCATTTCATGAACGGTATCATGAATTGCGTCAAGGTTCGCTGCCTTCGCGCGCTTTGCAAGATCTGTCTTTCCTGCGGTTGCGCCGTTCTCGGCATCTACACGAAGCTGCAGGTTCTTCTTGGTGCTGTCGGTTACCACTTCTCCAAGAAGCTCTGCGAATTTCGCTGCATGCTCTGCCTCTTCATAGGCTGCCTTCTCATAATACAGGCCGACTTCCGGATATCCCTCGCGGAAAGCAACTCTTGCCATGGCAAGATACATACCTACCTCGGAACACTCTCCCTGGAAGTTTGCACGGAGATCTTCCAGAATATCTTCGCTGACACCCTGTGCAACGCCGACTACGTGCTCTGCCGCCCAGCTCATCTCGTCATCCTGCTTTGTAAACTTCTCTGCCGGAGCCTTACAGATCGGGCAGGCTGCAGGAGCAGTATCTCCCTCATGAACGTATCCGCATACATTGCATACCCATTTTGCCATAATTTTTTATCTCCTTTTTTTGAAAACCAAATCACTTATGTTTCCCGCAACAGCCGGGAAATACTCCCTTCACAGAACGCTTCCGGTTTTCCTCCCGGCTGCTCTCATCATAACGGAAAGCCCATGTGTTAGTCAACGCTAATCAGCGTCAGCTCTGCCCAACATAAGCTGTGAATCCCAGATTCCGGATCGTGATTCCCACATTCGTCTGCAGGAAGGCATTCCAGAAGGAGAACGCATTGTTGATATAGATGTTCGCCGCCTTCTTATTCTGCGTCGGATAGTTCTTCGCAACTCCGGTCGCGTTGGTAATCTCCACATTTACCGTGCCGTTTCCGGTAAAGGTGTTCATATAGATCACTGCACTGGCCTGGAAGGAACCGTTATTTCCGGAATCCAGATAGCTGACCTGAGGATTCGCAGAGTATGTATTCGGATTCGAAAGTACCATCGATACTGTCTCTTTGGAATCTCCCGTTGCCGTATAGACAAACTGGAACTGATCCGTGGAGGCAAGATAGACTACACCATAGGTATAGGTGATCCCATGACTCGACATCGTGCCCGAAATAAACCTGTTGCCTGAGGAATTCCTCTTTGTAGAGCTCTGGATGACATTCTTCAGCTTCATGTACGGAGTGGCCGCAGTTTCCTTCACAGTTACCTTTACCTTGAAAGTTGCGGGCAGGTATTTCGAAGTGGCCTTTGCCTTTACGGTGATAAAGGCTGTTCCGGCACTTCTCGCATAAACCCTTCCGCTGGAATCCACCGTTGCCACAGAGGTATTGGAGGAGCTGTAGGTTCTGGATGTTTTGGCGGAAACGGAAAGAGCAACTGTCTTCCCGGCTTCGACCGAGAAGGCTGCAGGACTCACCGTCACCACCTGCGAGGCGCGGTTCACCGTCACCTTGACAGCCTTCGAGGCGGATTTAAATTTCGTAGTATCCTTTGCCTTGATGGTAATGTACGTGGTTCCTGAAGAAACTCCTGTCACGATCCCGTTTTTGTCCACCTTCGCGATGGCAGTATTTGCGGATTTGTAAGACCTGGAGGTACTGGACTTTGCATTGATCCTGATTTTCTGATTCACGGTAACCGTATAGGTGCTGGACGAAGTCGTGATCGTCTGGCTTCTTCGGTACACGGTAAGCTTGACCGCGCCTGTCGCTGCCGAATAAGAACCATATTTGTAGGCATGAATGAGGAGTCTGGTGGTGCCCTCTTTCAGTCCCTTCACTACTCCATTGGCGTCTACCGATGCGATCTCGGGCTGTTCCACCCTGTATGCAAGAGCTGCACCTTCAGGATTGGTGGTATAACTGGTCTGT
>JAFOJB010000555.1 GCA_017420455.1 Blautia sp. | reverse complement strand
CGCCCGGAACACGCTGCCAGGAGAGGTTTATCCGGTAAGTCCCGATCCGGATCTTCTCATGGACCGCTGCCGCGAAATTTCCGCTCTGGTATCAGCCGCCCTCCCGAAGCTGCCCTTCTTCGTGACCGAATGGACTTCCGCCTACGTAAAGGGCTTTCCCATAGCAGATTCACGGTATCAGGCTGCCTTTTTTGCGAAAACCGCCGTTGCTCTCCGGGAAATGTGCTCGTTATCTTCCTACTGGCTCTTTTCGGACGAGAAGAAACGTTCCCCTCTCACGCCGGAAAGTCCTCTGACGGAGGAATACGACCTCAGCGATACCTTTGGCTACGCCAATGCCTGCCATTACGCCTTTATCTTCTGTTCCCGGCCTGGCGACGAGGTCCTGAAGAAGGGAAAAAATTACTGTCTGTTCCGGAAGAATGAATGGCACTATCAGCTTCTTGTCTGGAATTACGCCCATTTTCTTCCCTGGAAAAAAGAGCAGCTTCCTCCGGATTTCGATCATGTGTACCATCTGTTCGAAGAGGTTCCGGATCTGGACTGTCATTTTACCCTTACCCATCTGCCGCCGGGGACCTACAACGTTCGCCGCATCCTGCTGGATGAATTTCACGGGAGCGTTCTGGACATCCTGATCGGCGAATACCGCCACAGCAATATCAGCAAGATGGATTTTTTCCGCCACGCCATCCTCCCCATGCAGAACCAGAGCTCCTTCCGCAGCCTGGCCTGCCTCCCCTATGAAAGGAGTATTTATGTGTGCACGGAAGGCCCGCTGCAGCTGAACGTTCACCTCTGTGCTCACGATGTATGTCTGTGGGATATCCGGAAACAGGCCGGAAACGTCCCTGCGTGACCGGACAGAGCGGTAAAACAGGGGCTGTGAAAAAAGCCGCCTGTCCTTCCCATCCCGTCATATGGAATGCCTGTATTTCAGGTATCCCATATGACACACAGATGTCAGGACAGGACTTTTTTCACAGCCCCTGTTTTCTGCCGTCTTCATACGACTACGATCCGGTCGCCGGCCTGTCTGAATTCTGTAAAGATCCCCTGATTTTCATTGATCCCGAGCATGTACTCCTTCAGCTCCAGATATTCGGGTTCCTCCGGAGACAGGATCCGGGGATCGCATTTTTCATTCAGCAATGCCGGAACAAATCCGACATTCTCCAGGTGTTTCTCCCGGATCTCCGCGCAGAATATCATGCTTTTATAGGAGTCTGAGGGCATGATCTTTCCTTTGTGCTTCATTTCCGGATGGAGATCCGAAATGGCTTTGTGGCTGGATTTCTTCCGGACATCCGGGTCGAAAAGATCCGGCGGATCCAGGGCAAAGTTGCCCATACTGTAGAAGATCGCCTTTCCTTTGTACACTTCCACAGGCTTCAGCACATGGGGATGATGGCCAAGCACCAGATCCACGCCCTGATCTATGGCTCTGTGGGCGGCCATTCTCTGGTAATCGGCAAGGACGGCAGGGATAAAATGGATTCCCCAGTGCATGGACAGTACCAGGATATCCACCTGGTCTCTCAGCTTTCTGACATCCTCCAGCAGCGGCGCCATATCCTCTTCCACCGGAAAGGTATGTATTCTGCAGGGAGTTCCCGGCTGATCCGGTTCGATCTGTTCATAGTGGGTAATCCCCCGCAGCGGCGCGCAGCCGGGTCTGTCTGTGTCCGCATGACAATTTGCCGGCAGGATACTGTTATAGGCAAGAAAACCGACCCTGGTGTCCCCCAGAACTGCAATATAGGGCTTTCTTGCCTCCTCGATATTCTTTCCTGCGCCGATGGGATGCAGATCATTTCTGCGCAGCACATCCAGAGTTTCAAAAAAGGCCTCTCTTCCCCAGTCCATACAGTGGTTCGTGGCAAAAGAGATCACATCGTAGCCGGCCTTTCTGATGGCGGCCCCGCCCTTTGGGTCTCCTTTCATGGGAAGCCTGCACTGGGACGCCGGCGACCCGCCGGAGGCCAGGCACGGTTCCAGCTGCCCGAAAAGCAGATCTGCCCCGCCGAGATACTCTTTTACATTCTGAAAGATGGAATCCGGATCTTCCCGGTTCATCCCCACATCACCTGTAGCGTAAAATCTCCAAACATCCTTTTCTTTCATACTTGCTCCTCCGTCCGTTTATCGGTACATCACGGGGCAGGCGGCAAAATGTCCCGGTTCTTCTTTCAGCTCCACCAGCTGCGGAATGCTTTCCCGGCACGCTTCGCAGGCGCAGGTGCATCTGGGATGGAAGCTGCAGCCCTCCGGCCTTCTGGATACACTGGGCATTTCACCCAGAAGCGGGATCCTCTCCCTGCTTTTTTCCACCTCCGGATCGGGGATGGGAATCGCCGACAGCAGCGCCTTTGTATAGGGATGGACCGGGTTCCGGTACAGCTGGTCACAGTCCGCGATCTCCACAATACGGCCCAGATACATGACCGCGATCCGGTCGCTGATATGGCGCACTACCGAAAGATCGTGGGCAATGAACAGGTAGGACAGGTTCATCTTCCGCTGAATGCTTTCCAGCAGGTTCAGGATCTGGGCCTGCACGGACACATCCAGGGCGGAAACCGGCTCATCGCAGATGATGAGTTCCGGTTCGCTTGCCAGGGCTCTTGCAATGCCGATCCTCTGCCGCTGTCCGCCCGACAGTTCGTGAGGCGCCCGGGAACTCATGGCGTAGTCGAGGCCGACCATCTCAAACAGTTCCTTCACCCTGCGCCTGACGGCTTCTTTCCCCTCCGCCAGATGGTGTACCTTCAGCGGCTCCCCGACGATATCCCCGATACTCTGCCGGGGATCCAGGGAACCAAAGGGATCCTGGAAGATAAACTGTATATTCTTCCGGTATGGCCGGAGTTCCTTCTCCTTCAGGGCCGTCAGCTCCGTTCCCTTGTACAGGATCGACCCTCCGGTCGGCGCGTAGAGCCGCAGCACGCATTTGGCCACGGTGGTCTTGCCGCAGCCGCTCTCTCCCACCAGGCCCAGGGTTTCGCCCTTTCTAAGGTACAGGTTCACGCCTTCCAGAACCTTCAGGGTCGTCCTGCCGCCGTAATTCTTTCCTTTTACCGGGAATCCCATATGCAGATCCCGGATATCCAGAATCCTTTCTTCCGAAATGTGTTTGGTTTCCAGCGTGTCCTTGCTGATCCGCAGGGACCGGTCCAGGCTGCGGTTATAGCAGGCCGCAAAGTGTCCGCATCCCCTTTCCTCCATTTCCGGAACCCCTTTACTCTGACATTCCGGCAAGGCCTGTGTGCATCTTGGCAGGAAGGGACAATGCGCGCTTTCCGTCTGCAGATTGGGCGGCATTCCGTCAATGGGGATCAGTGCCCTGGTCTTGTCATCGTCAAGGCGCGGCACGGAATTCAGAAGGCCGATGGTATAGGCATGCTGCGGGTTCTTAAATATATCCTCCGCCCGCCCGGATTCGATGACGCGCCCTGCGTACATGACATAGATCCGGTCCGCGTAGCGGGCCACGATCCCCAGATTGTGCGTCACGATGATCAGGGCTGTATTTGTTTTTTTCACCACTTCCTGCAGAGTCTCCAGGATCTGCGCCTGGGTCGTCACATCCAGGGCTGTGGTCGCTTCGTCCGCAATGAGCAGCTTCGGATTGCAGGCCATGGCCATGGCGATCATGATCCGCTGGCACATGCCGCCGGAAAACTCGTGAGGATACTGTCCGTACCGGGATTCCGGATCCGGAATATTGACCAGCCGAAGCAGCTCGATGACCCTTTCCCTGGCCTGTTTTCTGTTCATTCCCATATGGAGCCGGACCGATTCCGCGATCTGCTCCCCGATGGTCAGAACCGGATTCAGGCTGGTCATGGGCTCCTGAAAGATCATGGCGATCTCTGCCCCCCGCAGCGTCCGGATCTCCTCGCTCTCGCTGCCGTAGGACAGGATGTCCTTCTTTCCTTCGAAGAGAACTTTTCCATCGGTGATCTTCGCGGGCGGAGAAAGCAAAAGCTGCAGGGAGCTCATCTGAGTCACGGATTTTCCGCAGCCGCTTTCCCCCACCACCCCGACGATCTCGCCGGCATTCACATAATAGGACACTCCGTTCACGGCATAGACGGTCCTTCTTTTCATGCGGAATTCCGTCCGCAGATTCTGCACCTCGATGATTCTTTTCTCTTCTGCCATCAGGAATTCCCCCTTATCCTGGGATCCAGCGCATCCCGAAGTGCATCTCCCACAATGTTAAAGGACAGAACCACGACCATGATCGCAAAGCCCGGGATCAGAGCCAGATACGGCTTTGTCTCCAGAAAGCGCATGCCGTCGCTCACCATGGTGCCCCAGGCGGGATTCGGCGGCTGTATCCCGATGCCCAGAAAACTCAGCGCTGCTTCCGCCATGATCGCCCCGCCCAGGCTCATGGCCACGCTGATGATCAGCGGCGAAATACAGTTCGGGATCAGGTGCCGGAGCATGATCCACCGGTTCTCCTCGCCTATGACCCGGGCGGCTGTCACAAAATCTCTTTCTTTTACACTGAGTACCTTTCCCCGCATCATACGGATATTCCCCGGGATCGAGCTGATCCCCACCGCGATCATGATATTCAGCATGCTCTGCCCCAGGGCTGTCCCGATGGCGATCGTCAGCACGATGGGCGGTATGGAGATCAGCGCATCCGCGCACCGCGAGATCACCAGGTCGACCACGCCGCCGAAGTATCCGGCCAGCGTACCCAGGATCATCCCGGAAAACCCGCCGATCAGCACCGATACCAGCGAGATGGACAGCGAGATCCTGGCGCCGTACAGCATCCGGCTCAGCACGTCCCTTCCCAGGGAGTCGGTTCCGAACAGATGCTTCAGTGACGGCGCCATTTCCTTTTCCGCCAGGGAAATCGCCGTAGGACTGTAGGGAGCCAGAACCGGCGCAAAAACGGCTGCCAGAACGAACAGGCACAGCACGGCAAAACATATGATCACGGCTTTTTTCGCGAAAAAAGCGCTCCAGAACAGTCGGTCTTTCATGTCAGTTCTCTCCTTTCGCGATCCGGATCCGGGGATCCACAATACCATAGGCGATATCCACCAGCAATGCAGACAGGATGATGACCAGGGAGATGATCACAATAAAGGCCTGGATAATGGGAATATCCCGGTTGAGGACTGCATTCGTCACCAGCTGCCCCATGCCGGGGATGTTAAAGATCTGCTCCACCATCACGGAGCCGCCGAACAGGCTGGCAATGCTCATGCCAAGCACCGTAAGGACAGGGATCAGGGCGTTTTTCAGCACGTGCTTATAGAGAATGACGTTCTTCTTCAGGCCTTTGGATCTGGCTGTCCGGACATAATCTTCATTCAGCACATCCAGGATCGAAGCCCGGGTCTGGCGTGTCATGGTGGCGATACTGGGCAGCGCCATAATAAAACAGGGCAGGATCATATGCCGCACCGCCTCTCCGAGATCCTTTTTCGGCGGCACATAGCCCTGCACCGGAAGGATCCTGAAATGCAGGGCAAAAATATAGATACACAGCAGACTGATCCAGAAGGAAGGAGCCGAGATCCCCACATTCGCGAACACGTTGATCAGGTTGTCCCACAGACCGTTCCGGTGGGTGGCTGCCGTGATCCCCAGGATGATCCCGACGACCACGCTGAGCATCAGCGCAAAAAAGCCCAGTGTGAAGGTAATGTCAAGACGTTCCATGATCAGGTCCCGGACCGGGACATGGAAATGGAAGGATTTGCCGAAGTCTCCTCTGACGAAATTCGCCAGCCAGAGCACCCACTGTACCACAAACGGTTTGTCCAGATTCATCTCCGCCCTGGTCCTGGCCAGCAGCTCCTCATTGGCCGCGTCTGAGCCCAGATAGATCACAGCCGCGTCCCCCGGCATGATCTGGATCAGCGCGTAGGAGATCAGGGTGACCAGGAACATGACCACAAAAGCCTGCGCCACTCTCTTTATGATATACTTCCCCATCGGCAGTCCTCCTCTGCTTCGCAGGAAAAAACTGAACGACAATGTCGTCGGACGGCGGTTTTGTCAGGCCGGCCGGAACACGGTCGAGAACAGAATCTGTCTCCTGCATCTTTCTATGGAAAAAGGAGCAGTCATTTTACTGACCATACCGATTCAGTATCATGCTGCTCCTTTTCTCTTATTCCTCCGCCCGGAGGCGGATCATGTACTGGTTCTCATCTGGCGGTACGCACTCTCACTCTGTCTTCCAGAGGGTTCCGAACTGGATGATCTGGTTATCCATGTTATAGTTTCTGACATAATCGCGGATGAACACCGTATCCAGCGCACAGCGGATACCGTACATTCCGCAGTAATCGTTGAACATCACTTCATTTGCCTTCTGGAAACAGGGAACAGCTTCCTCCAGCGTCAGCTGGGCGGCGGATTCCACCACATTCTCTACCCATTCATCCGGGAAATAGACGCAGGGGAACATCTTTGCGTGGTTCGCTCCCATCAGACGGTTGATCCCGGTCAGCGGGCAGTAGGCGGTAGATCCGGTTCCCATGTTGACCAGCCAGTCGTCTTCCCAGGTTCCGACAATGACATTGTCAAAGTACGCCGCGCCTTCCATGACATTGATCTCGCAGTTCACGCCGATCTGCAGCAGATATGCCTGGATTGCTTCGCTCATCAGCTTGTGCGCCGGTACATTCTCTGTAATGAGTTCCACGGAAAGCGGGTTGGAATCATCATAGCCTGCCTCCTTCAGAAGCTCCATGGCCTTTTCGGGATCGTACTCGTAATTCACAACATTGCTGTTGTAGAACATGTTGCTGTCAATGGCGAACTGGTTGGAATATACGACATTATCCGCTCCGATGGAATCTACGATCGCCGCGAAATCCACGCCGTAAGCGATGGCCTTGCGGACATTTTCATCGCGGAAAGGAGAGGTCTCCAGTCCGCAGGGGATCCACTCTGTAAATCCGGAGCTCTGCTCGGAGATCAGGGTGGTGACGCCCGGCTCGTCTCTGAGAGCGTCCATCAGATCTGTGCTGGGTGCATAGTGGATCAGGTCCACCTCGCCGCTCTTCATGGAAGCGGAAAGAACGGAATTCTCCTTGATCACCTTAAAGGTGATCCCGTCCAGATAGGGCTGTCCCTCTACCCAGTAGTTTTCATTCTTTGTATAGACAAGCTCGGAATCCAGCGTCCAGTGGTCGAATACAAAGGGGCCGGTTCCGACCGGGTTCTTGGAACACCACTCTACCCCGTTCTCCTCGTAGGCTTTCTGGGATGCCATATACACATCCAGAGCCAGGAACAGTGTGGCATACATGGTGGAGAATTTTACTTCCAGCGTATGATCGTCGATCACGGTCGCGGATTCCATCGCTCCGTTGGAGGTTCCGGTTCCCAGTTCGTCCACGACGGCCTTCGCCTGATCCAGGTTCCATTTGGCCACTTCCGCGTTGAAATCCGAACCATCGTGGAATTTCACGCCTTCCGCCAGATGGAAGGTATAGGTAAGGCCGTCCTCGGAAACATCCCAGCTTGTCGCCAGCTGCGGAACCATCTCTCCCTGAGCGTTCAGATAGAAAAGTTTCTCGATGGCCGGCGCCATGGTCACGTAGGCCTGTGTATTCATTTTCAGATGGGGATACAGATCGTTCTCCCCCATGGTACCTTCCCGGGATACATTCAGGATCCCGCCATAGACCGGCTCCCCATTATCCTCGGATGCATGTACAGATACCGCTGCTCCCAGGCTTCCCAGGGTAAGCGCCAGTGTAAGCGCAGATGCCAGAAGCCTTTTCCAGTTTCTTTTCTTCATATGCTTTTCTCCTTTCCGCTTCGTTTCCTTCCGGACAGTATTCCTGACTATGCTTCTGATTTATGTTATACCATTTTATTGTCAATTCTGTCAACAATAACGCTTTTTATGTTCGTAATTTATGTATTTCTGCCAATTGTTTTTTCTTTCTTTTGTATATTATTTCTTCCATTTCCGATTGACTGGGATTCCATCCGGAAAGTACAATATTATAGAACACTGAGAAAAGGGGACTGAGAAAAAGGAACCGTCCCCTTTTCTCAGTCCCCTTTTCTCATACCCTGAAAACACATGCGGTCCCCAGACCGGTGAGACGCGGACAGCAACGGATAAATAAGGAGGTTAATATGGCTCTGATACATGTTGATTTTTTCTCCCGGGTTCTTGGAAAGGAGACGCACGCCACGGTGATGCTGCCGTCTTTTTCCAACACGTATTACATGACGACTCCCCAGGAAGCCCTGTTCGATCCGGGACGGAGGTTCAAAACACTGACCCTTCTCCACGGCTTTTCCCAGAACGAAACCAGCTGGCAGCGGTTCTCTTCGGCGGAACGGTACGCAGAGCGCTACGGACTTGCCATTGTCTGTCCGGACGGAAATAACGGACATTACACAGACTGGGCGGTGGGACCGCAGAATCTCACCTTTCTGCAGGAAGAGTTTCTTCCCGCTCTCCGTACCATGTTCCCCCTCTCCCCCCGGCAGGAAGACAATTTTGTCGGCGGTCTTTCCATGGGAGGATACGGTGCCTTCAAGTGGGCCTTCACGTACCCGGATACCTTTTCCCACGTGATCAACTTTTCGGGCGGCGTAGATATCCGTCCCCGGATCGAGTTTTATAAATTCCATCTGGATCCCCGCCAGATGGAACAGGTATTCGGACCTCTCGACCAGGTGCCGGACGGGCCGCACGATGTTTTCCGGCTCATCCGGGATGTTAAAAAATCGGGCCATCCTCTTCCCCGGATCTTCTCCTGCAGCGGAACAGAGGACAAAGCCGGTTTCATGAATCACACAAATCTGCTGAAGGTTCTGGAGGAAGTCCAGGCCGATGTGACGGTATATACCGCTCCAGGGCATCACGATTTCTGGTTCTGGGACGAAGCTCTGAAGAAGGTGATCAGCGAATGGCTGCCGCTTACGGACCTGCACGAAGGACTGGATCTGCCGTGAGAAAAGGGGACGGGGGAACACAGAGGGACGGTCCTTTTGTGTTCAAATAACACAAAAGGACCGTCCCCCTGTGTTCCCGGCGAAGTTAATGTAAAGAATTTTATTATGGGAGGAAGAGTCGGAATGGCATTATGTAAAACAAGAATCAGATGCGGCGAGGTAGAAGGTCTTCCCACTGCCACGGAGGGCGTGAGCGTGTTTAAAGGAGTTCCCTTCGCGGCTCCGCCGGTGGGCCATCTTCGGTGGCACGAGCCTGTCGAACACGAACCCTGGGAGGGCGTTTACAAATGTGATCACTTCGGACCGGCCTGTCTGCAGCAGATTGGCCCCTGGCAGAAGGAAATGAGTCCTGATGACGAGGAAGTCGTCTACAGCGAGGACTGTCTGTACCTGAACATCTGGACGCCTGCCACGACTCCCGGGGAAAAGCTGCCGGTCATGATGTGGATCTTCGGGGGCGGCGCCCAGGGGGGATTCCCGCAGATGAAAACCTTTGACGGGGAATTTCTTGCCCGGAGGGGCGTCGTTCTCGTCACCATCAATTACAGAGTGAATGTGTTTGGCTTTTTCGGTCATCCGGAGCTCATAAAAGAAAGCGGCCATGAATCCTGCGGCAATTACGGGATTCTGGACCAGGCCTTTGCTCTCCGTTGGATCCACGAAAATATTGAAGCCTTTGGCGGCAATCCGGAGAATGTAACAGTGTTCGGCCAGTCCTGCGGCGGGCGTTCCACCATCGCCATGGCCTGCTCTCCTCTGACAGAGGGACTGATCCACCGGGCCATCGTGCACAGCGCGGCAGGCCTTTCTCTGGCCGGCGGAAAGCTGACCCGGGACGATATCGCAAAAAACGGCGAGATCCTGATGGAGCGGATGGGCGTGAAGACCCTGCAGGAAATGCGGGACATGGATGCACAAAAGCTCCTGGACGAATACCTCAGGATCACCGGGGATTACCTGAACAGCGATATCCGTTTCAACATCTGCAGCGACGGTTATGTCATGCCCTGGGATTCCGCGGACAGTATCATGGGAAATCATTATCATGTCCGCAGCTTCATGCTGGGAAGGACAGCGAACGAAGGCGGCCTGATGGCAGTGGAGGAAGGCGACAGGATCACCCGGGAGAATCTGAAAACCCTGGGGCCGGAGATCATGATGGACCGCTCTCTTTCCTATATCCTGGACCTGTACGATCCGCAGACAGATGAAGAAGCAAGACAGGCCTATATCGATGTGCTGACCCTGGTGATGAAGGCCGCCCAGGACGACTGGGCAGACCTGATGCTGGAAAGAGGACAGGACGCTCCCTATACCTGCTGCTTCAGCCGCCCCGCCCCCGGTGACCGCTCAGGCGCTTACCACGGCACCGAGCTCTGGTACGTGTTCGGCACGCTGCAGAAGGACTGGCGGCCTTATACACAGGAGGATTATGCCCTCTCGGAAACCGCGGCGGATTACTGGACGAATTTCGCCCGCACGGGGAACCCCAACGGGGAAGGCCTGGCGCAGTGGACTCCTTATACACAGGAAAGCCCTCTGGCCATGAAGCTTGACATCGATGAATGCTGCATGACAGATAACGAAGATGTCTATGTAAAAAAACTGAAAACCATATTGCTTGAAAAGGCAAAAGGATAATGACGGAATTTCAATATTCACCGAATTCCGAAAGCAGCAGTTTCCCATTTCGATCAAAAAAAAGAAATTTTATCATATTTCTTCTGATTTATGATGTTTTTTTGCTCCATTCTATTCCGTTTTTTCTGTATAATAGAACCAGAATAAAACAGACGCACAGTAAACCCGCATCACACTCATTCCAAGGAGGAAACAACAATGGCATTAAAGTTTGGTATTATCGGCCATGGCTTCATGGGACATGAACATGAAAAAATGCTGACGCACTTCGACGGCATCGAAGTG
>JAFOJB010000554.1 GCA_017420455.1 Blautia sp. | reverse complement strand
TCCATTCAGGCGCAGATCCTGAATCTGATCAAGGAGCTGCAGAAGGAACACGGCGTCGCATTTATGTTCATCACCCATGATCTTTCGGTGGTAAAGCATATTTCCCACGATATCTGCGTGATGTACCTGGGTCAGCTGGTGGAAACCAGTCCTTCCGACGAGCTTTTTGAAAAGCCCCTTCACCCGTATTCCAAAGCGCTCCTCTCCGCGATCCCTTCCATCGATATTCACCATAAGCGGGAGAGGATCCTTCTGAAGGGTGAAGTGGTATCCCCTATAAATCCAAAGCCAGGCTGCCGTTTTGCCCAGCGTTGTCCCTATGCCTGTGAACGATGTCAGGAAGAACAGAAGCTCGAAGAAATCTTCCCGCAGCATTTTGCCGCCTGCTGCCGTGTGCGGGAAATCAATTCTCTGCAGCAGGAAAAGGAGAGGTAACGATATTCATGGCAGACTATGAAAAATATATAGAACCCTTTATTGTACCGGATCCTGTTGTAAAAAAGCTGGAAATTACAGAAAAAAGCTATCCCCTCAACATGGCTTCCCATCAGGAGGATCCGATCGACCTTTCCCTTTATGGATATCTGGAAGAAGAATATCTGGTCATGGGAAAAGCCAATGTGTATGCCTGGAAGGACACCACCGGAAGACCGGGAATCAAATCGGAAAACTGCCCGTACTGCACCCGTGTCATTGTCCGCAGGCCCGCCGATCCTGCCTCCTTCAGCGGGAATGTCATGGTGGAAATGATGCACGGGGGAATGGGAATCGACAATCCCAATGTAGGCTGGGGAAGCGCCTTCGAGCATATTCTGGCCTCCGGAGACGGATATGTGGGCATGTCCATCGCAGGAACCACCTTCCAGGCACTGAAAACCTTTGATCCTGTCCGCTACGCTCCGCTTTCCCTCGCGAACCCGCTTCCCCCGGAAGAAAGAAAGCCCGTCGGCAATATGGCCTCCAGCCCGGACCAGTGGGAAAAGAACAAATGCGGCGCTCTCCCGGACGATCCTTCCACCGAAAAAGGTCTGGACATGGATATCATGAGCCAGGTAAGCGCCATGATCAAGCGCGGCCGGCCGGGTACTCCTTTTGAAGGTTACCGCGCAGAACATACCTACCTGATCGGCGTTACCTTTGCCGAAATTCCCTGTTATGTCGCGGCTGTCATGCCCTATTCCATGCTGGAAGAGGACAGGCCCATCTATGATGGAGCGGTCATCTACATGTCCGGCCGTGCCGGAAATCTGAACCGGGAAGAGGATATTCTTCCCTGGGACGATCCCCGCTGCAAATGCGGCGGACGTGTCCCCATTGTGCGGCTGCAGACCGCGGGGGATATCCGGGGAACCCTGCCCCATCCCCTCTGGGCATGCATGTTCCGCAGCGAAAACACAGACGAACCCGGGAAAATCGGCCGCACCTATGAGGTGGCCGGGGCATCCCTCAAGTATTGCACCCGGAGCGATTTTAAGGTATATCCCGGTCCGGAAGAACTGGAAAAAGCAGGTGTGGCTGACAGAAATCACAAGGATAATACCCTGGCAGGCGGCCACCCCCTGACTCCTTCCGAAAAATCAGGGGAAGTGGAGCCCTGTGATCTTCCCGGTGTTTCCATCATGCAGCATATCATCACCGGGATCTACCGCAATCTGAAGGACTGGAGCAGCCTGGGAATTCCCCTTCCCAAAGCTTCGTATCTGCAGATCACCGGCCCGTATCCGGATACCGACTTCCTTTACGATGAACATGGCAACCAGACCGGCGGAGTCCGGAGCCATTATGTGGATGTCCCTGCTGCCGTGTATCTGGACGACGGAACCATCATCCCCTTTTCTCCCGAAAAGCTGCGGGCTCTGTACGGTACAAAGGAGAAGTGGCTTGCAGCGGTAAGCAGAAGGCTGGAGGAAATGACCGAAGAAAGATGGATCCTGCCAGAAGGGGCCGCCGCCATGCTCGAAGAAGCCCGGAAATGTCCCCTCAGGTTTTAAGAAAGGAAAAAGGAATGGAACCAAACGTTATGATCGATCCTCTTATTCTGAAACAGATCGATAAAACCGAACTGGACGAAAAACGGATCCGCTGGAAGGAAGCTGTAAAAAACGCTCCCTACAAGCTCCATGTGGACCGCCAGAAATATGCCACCGAATCCTGGAAACAGACGGTGGGAGAAGACCTGGAAATCCGCCGGGCAAAGCTTTTCGCTCATGTTGTGGAAAATATCGAAATCAGCATCCTGGATTTTGATTATATTGTCGGACGGGTCGGCCCTACCGTCATCGGGGCTTATACCGCCATCGATACCTGCGGCGACTACCTGGATGGAATCTGGGGCGACGAAGGCGAGATCCAGTTCTCCATGAACGATAAATCCTCCCTTTCCCAGGAGGAAATAGAAATTCTCCGCGAAGCCTCCCGTGTATTCGGCGGCACATCCACTGCCGATATGGGAAATAAGCTCCTCTATGATATTCTGGGAACCTGGCCGCAGGATATCCTCGAAGCCAGGCTGAAGGACCCGCCCCTCAACACAGGCAATTTCGGAAATTCCACCAATACCATCGATTTTCACAAGATTCTCAACAAGGGACTCCGGTATTTTATCGAAGAGGCGCAGGCACATCTGGACGATTTTATCGAAAATGAACGCCAGGGCCCCCAGAAATTCTATTTCTGGAAGGCTGCCATCATCGTCTGCGAAGCCTGCATCCATCTTTCTCACAGATATGCCGCTCTTGCCCGGGAAATGGCCGGAAAGGAGCAGAACAGCGAACGCAGAGCCGAACTTCTGGAGATGGCCGCGGCCTGTGAACACGTGCCGGAATATCCGGCCCGTTCCTTTCACGAGGCGCTCCAGTCCATGTCCATCACCGGGATCTGCAAGGCGATCGAACATCCGATGCACAACCATCCCCAGTGGGGCAGAGGCGACCAGTATCTTTATCCCTTCTTTATAAAGGATATCAGAGAAGGACGTCTGTCCATGGACAAGGCCATGAACATGCTCGCCGAGCTCATCGGCCGCTGGGGAACCACCATCTATGTGGATACCGGTACCCACCGGGAAACGCATCAGATCACCTTCGCCATCAACAGCATAAACCTCGGAGGGATCACTCCGGAGGGAAAAGAAGGAACGAACGAGCTCAGTTATCTGTTTCTTCACGCCCTCGGACTGCTCCGCCAGTCCTCTCCTACCGTGGGAGTCCGCTGGAATCACGATATCCCGCTCTGGTTCATGCGTAAAGCCATCGAAACGAATATTCTGACAGGCGGCGGAATTCCGCTGTTTGAAAACGAAGAAGGGATCATCGATCTGTTTGTCCGGGACGGCGTCCCCCTTGCGGAAGCCCGGGACTGGATCGGCCGCGGCTGTGTCTGGCCCGCTCTTCCTCAGCGGTCTGAATATAAATGCGGCGCCGCAGGCTTCAATAACGCGGCCATACTCCATCTGGCTCTTCATAACGGCGTCGCCATCACCGGCAAGAAGCTCGGGCTCTCTACCGGTGATCCCAGAAACTTCAGATCCTTCGAAGAGCTCTGGGACGCCTATGTCGCGCAGCATCATTTCATCATGCACCGCACCCTCTGGATGGCGAATCTGGTGAGGGATATCCAGGCCCAGTATCTGAGGCTTCCGTATCTTTCCGTCACCTCGATCCAGAAATGTATGGACGAAGGATACGATACCATGGTACCGGATCTTCAGTCGGAATACGGAATTACGGACCGCGCCATCATCGACACCACGGACTCCCTCTATGCTGTCAGGAAGCTGGTCTTCGAGGATCAAGTACTCACCATGACGGAACTCATGGATGCCCTGGACAGCAACTTCGAGGGGGAGCGCGGCGAGGAGATCCGCAGAATGTGTCTTGCCGTTCCGAAGTTCGGCAACGGCATCGATGAGGTAGACGATCTGGCACGCCGTGTAAGCCTGATGTCCGCCGACTCCATCACCAGCTGGGATAATTCCCCCTACCTTCCCTTCAAATCCCTGCGGGAAGGCCTTTCCTGGCACTACGCTGCCGGGCTGGGAGTCGGCGCCCTTCCCAACGGCCGCAAGGCGAAGGAGCCTCTGGATGACGGATCCGCCTCTCCCATGCGGGGAATGGATAAAAACGGACCTACCGCTGTTCTCAGGTCCGTCCTCCGCGCGAATTTCGGAGACCACTCTTATGTACAGGCCCTGAATCAGAAATTCCCCAGAAGCATGTTTAAGAGCAGCGAGGCCATAGACAAGCTGGTTTCCTATACCAACGCGTTTCTGGGAGCCGGCGGCACGCATATTCAGTATAACCTGGTGGATGGGGAAGAGCTTAAGGACGCGCAGGTCAATCCGCAGGAGCATCAGGGTCTTATTGTCCGTGTAGGAGGATTCAGCGCATATTTTGTCCAGCTCTCCAGATATATTCAGGACGATGTGATCCAGAGAAGCGAGCATCAGCTCTGAGAGAGAATAAGACATGGAAAACAGCAGAATTACGGAAAAACTGATCGGCTTTGCGCTTTGTGCGCGTTATCAGGATCTCCCTCAGCGGGTGATAAAGGTGCAGAAGCAAAGCCTTCTGGACTCCCTCGGCGTCATGGGGGCGGCGGCTTCTCTGGAGCCTGCCTGCCGCCCCTTCATCGAGTATGCCCTGGAAAACAGCCCGGAGCCTTCCTGCACGATCATCGGGACCGGGAAGCAGGCCTCGCCAGTTATGGCTGCCATGGCCAACGGCGCATTGATCCACGCCCTGGACTACGAGGACGGACATGACCTGTCCAAAGCCCATCCCAACACCGCCTCCGTTCCTGTTCTTCTCGCCCTGGCGGAATCCGGCCGGAGGGGACCTGTCAGCGGGAAGGATTTTCTTCTCGCCATGGCGGTCGGCAGTGAACTGGTCTGCCGGCTGAAGCTGGCTCTTCTCGCAGACGACCTGCAGAATGGATGGTATTCTCCCTCCATGTTCAGCGCCTACGGCGCTGTCTTTTCCGGAGCCGGAGTGATGAAGCTGCCACCTTCCCGGACGCTGGATGCCCTTTCCCTGTGCATGACACAGATTATGCTGCCGGGGCAGGCGGCCCGTTCGCGGGAATCCTCCCTGAGAGCAGTACGGGACGCGTTTTCAGCCAGAGCGGCCGCCATGTCGCTGATTCTTGCCGAAAAGGGAGTGGAAGCACGGATGGACGAGCCCTTCGAAGGTCCTCTTGGACTGTATCATATGATGGTGAAGGGGAACTATGATCCCGCTGTCATCCTGCAGAACCTGGGAGAAAACTGGATCTCCTCCGCGCTCCGGTATAAATACTGGCCCTGCTGCGGAACGACCCATGGGGGCATCCACGCTCTTCTCTCCCTGCTGAAAGAAAACAATCTGCTGCCCTTCTACCCGGGATGGCATACCGCGGCAGGAAAAACCGGCTCCGCAGGCTGGACGGAATCCGGCGAAATTCTGAAGCCGGAAGAAATTCTGGAGATCCACCTTACCATCGATCCGATCCATCTTCGTGTACTGGAGCCTTATGAAACAAAATACCGGCCCGGAACCCTGGCCGCCGCCAAATTCAGTATGCCTTTCTGTCTGAGCCTTGCTCTGGCCTTCGGCGATATCCGGCTGGATATGTTCACTGAAGAACAGCTCCTGTCCAAAGTGCTTCTTCAGACAGCCCGGAAAGTGACCTGGGAAATACGTCCGGGAGGATCCGACGGACTGGGGGACGACCATATAAAAGTCACTCTTCGGACCACGCATGGTTCTTACGAAAAGGAGGTATCTGAAAGTCCCGGTTCCCCCGGATTGCCGCTTACCAGAGAACAGCTCTGGCAGAAATACCTGGACTGCACAAGGTTCTTCCCCCATGCTGCGGACATGGAAAAAGTCCTGTCTGTCCGGGAAAATATCGATCATTTCGAGGACATACAGGACGTGGGATGCTTTATAAAGGATCATTTCGCCTGAGAAACAGGACTGTGAAAGCCGGGATCACTGGCTGACGCTTTCCAGCGCATCCTTTTCGGCGATGATCAGAAGCCTCTCATCGGCCCTGATCGCCTCATCCGGACGGACAGGCTTCCAACTTCCGTCCGTCTTTTTGATCGCAACCACATTCAGATTATACTTTCTGCGGAGATTCAGCTGACGGATCGTTTTTCCTTCCCATTCTTTTTTCGGGGAGAGCTCCGCCATATTGATCGTATCGTCGATCTGGAAAAAGTCGAAAAACGATGAGGACATCAGCACCCTGGCGGATCGAAGGCCGCTCTCTTTCTCCGGGTTGATCACTTTATCCGCGCCGACTCGCTTTAAGATGGAAGCCATAAGGTTCGAGGAGGCCTTTGACACGACCAGAGGCACTCCCGCTTCTTTCGCGATGACCGTACACATGACGCTCGGAGCCAGATCCTGCCCCATGGCGGTAACAACGATATCCATGTTCTGAAGGCCAAGCTGCTTAACCTCCTCTTCGACCGAAAGGTCCACACAGACTGCGGCAGTGATCCGGGAAGAAAAATCCCGGATCAGTTCTTCATTCCGATCTGCCACCAGGACGTCCGCTCCCATCGCGAACAGATTTTCCGCCAGGCTTCTTCCATAATTGCCAAGACCAAGTATTGCAACAGATTTTACCATAAATCCTCCTCTGCTGGTTACTATTCACAGTCCCCCACAGCATTCGGAATTCCCGCCTTACGGCTCTCCCGGCACTCCGTGCCTGAATTCCTCATGTTGTGGAGTGACAGCTTTCGCTGCTGTCCGCTCTATCCCACATAGAATCTTCCTTCCCCGAAATGGATCAGATTGTTCTCCTGCCGCATTCTGGAAAAGAACAGCGCCATGGAGATCGGACCGATCCTGCCCAGATACATTGCGATGATCACGATCCACTTCCCTCCTGTGGAGAGATTCGGTGTAAGCCCCCGCGTCAGCCCGACAGTGGCTATTGCGCTGCATATTTCAAAAAGCCCGTCCTCCATGGACACGGAGGAAACCGACATCAGGAGCAATGTCAGCAGCAGCATGGAAAAAAAGCTTACCAGAACGATCGCGGCAGCCTTACGCATCAGCTCTCCCGGTACGCTGTGCCTGAAGACGACGGCGGAATTCCGGTCGCTGATATAGGAAGCGGCATTCAGCAGCACAAGGAAAAAAGTGACCGTTTTGACGCCTCCGGCCGTTCCGATCGGAGAGCCTCCTATAAACATCAGGAGATAACCGGCAAGGCAGGATACGCCCGTCAGTTTATCCTGCGGCATGGCCGCAAATCCGGCAGTACGGAAGGTAACCGACTGGAACAGACTTCCCAGCAGCTGATCCGGAAAAGATTTTCCTCCCAGCGTACCCGGATTTGTCCTTTCGGCGAAAAAAATGAAAACCGCCCCGCCAAGAATCAGGAATAAAGTCATGCCCAGCACCAGCTTGCTGTGTTCGCTGAGCCTGGTCAGCATCTGCCTGAGCGAAAACCTGTGCCGAAGGCTCTTTTTCATTGTACTCCGGACATCAAACCAGACGACATAGCCCAGACCTCCCGTGATGATCAGCAGCATGGTGACAGAAAGGAAATACCAGTCAGAAGCATATCCCATCAGGCTGTCCGGACCCAGAATATCAATTCCGGCGTTGCAGAAAGCCGAGACCGCATGAAAGACGGAATACCATAATCCTTTCCTCCACCCGCAGGCCGGAACAAAAGAAAACGCGTAAAACAGAGCCCCGACGCCTTCTACAAGTAATGTTCCTCTGAAAACGCCGAGCAGAAACCGCAGCGTTCCCGAGACAGAATCCAGGTTCAGCGCATCCCGCAGGATCGTGCGGTTCTTCAGGGATATTTTTCTGTGAAAGACCATCATTAAAAGAGCGATGGCAGAAATAATGCCAAGTCCTCCGATCTGGATCAGAAAAAGGAGAACCACCTGGCCGAAAAGGCTCCAGTGGGCGTAAGTGTCCACCACCACCAGTCCGGTGACGCATACCGAGGTAGTCGCCGTAAAGCAGGCTGTCAGAAAATCCGTCGAACTCCCCGGGGACGAAGCCCAGGGAAGCAGCAGCAGAAGCGTCCCCGCCAGAATCGCCGCAAAAAAGCTGAAAGGTATGATATGTAAAGGAGAAAGCCGGCCTGCGAAAAGGGAAAGCCGGAAACGGACAGATTGTAATATTCTTTTCATACGCATCATATATGATTCCAGTGCAGAAAGACATCCTTTTGCTGAACGGTCTTTTTGCTGAACGGTCTTTTTGCTGAACGGTCTTTTCGCACCGGAGTCATGTATTTTCAGGCTTGTCGGCATAGATATTCGGCAGGATCAGGCAGCATGGCTTATCTCCGCCGGTACAGAAGGAAATGACAGGCGCCGCAGTCCCGGGACTCATTTCGCAGATTTCCCTTCCTGCATAATAGGTCCTGTCCAGGGAACAGGTGACGGTCAGCAGCAGCCGGTGCCCTTTCCTGATCCGGTAAAATACCGGAAGCAGATCGATCTGGAGCGAATATGTTCCTCCAGTTTCCAGGTATTCGTTATCTCCCTTCCTGCAGTCGTGCCAGGGTAATCCCAGGAAATCATAAGAGGGCGTTCCTATGGGCGTCCGCAGAGAGGAGCGCATCCATCCGCTGCAGAACTGGAACGCCTGTCCCGTCTCCGGATCAAAATCAGACAGCATGACAAACACATCCACATCCAGCGGCGCAGGCATTTCTCCGGCGTCCAGAACCGTAAAGGAAATATCCGCGAAGGGATGGCCGATATATTCGATATCCTCCGGATACGGATCCGTCAGGAAATTCATGCCTCTGCTGCAGGCGCCTCTTTCCGGATCCGCCAGCAGATCGTCCGTCTCCACCCCCGAAGAGATTCCATAGACAACCGGGTATACGATCCCGGACATTTCCGGCTGCGCCGCCGAAAGAACTGCTGCCGGAACGTTTTCTTTCCCTGTACCCCCGGCAAAAAGAATGCCATTTCTCGATTCCGGAGATAAATAGAATACATCCCGTCTGCCCTCCCAGAGCGGCCAGGAGTTTTCCTTCCGGTAATACCCTGTGCCTGGCCCGCTGTAACGGTGGTTCTGAAAATCGTATTCCATGACGCGCAGCGTCAGAGGAGGTTCCTCCATGATCCCGTTTTCAACGCCCTTCAGGACATGCTCCGCCAGACGGAGGATTTCAAAGCGGGGTTCCGGATCAAGCTTCGGCCGGATATGATCCCAGGGACCGATGATCAGCTTTTTCGGAAGGGTCAGATTGTGATACAGCAGGATCGTGTCCCTGCGGAACACATCCAGCACCCCTCCGTCCAGATAGACCACTGCTCCGGAGGCATTGATATCCTGCAGATACGTGGAAGCGGAAAGTGCGTCCCAGAAGCTTCCTTCGAAATAAGGGCATTCGCTGTCACGCCAGTTGTATTCCCTCTGGGCGGTGACCTGACTTCCGTTCCGAAGATGCTCCGAGATGGCTTCCCGAAGCAGCTGGCGTTCCGGATCTGCGTCCACCGGAACGGTCTCCTGAACGAGCCGTTCCAGCACCGCTTCCTGCTCTTCCCTGGTCTTTCCCCAGTCAATATCCGGCCGGGATCCGAAGGCACGGGGAATCCCGTTTCTTACCCAGCCGTCGTACCGGTTCAGGTCTGTCTTGCCGATATAGGCTGCCCTGAGGTGCGCAGGCTTCCGGGACAGAATTCCCAGCTGTGTCTGTCCATTATAGGACTGCCCCGCCGTCATGACATTCTGATCACACCAGGGCTGAGAAGCCAGATATTCCACCACATACGCACCGTCCTGCGCCTCCTGCCGGGAGGCGACCACCTTTCGGGTTCCGAAGGAGGCGCCGCATCCCCGGACCTGAACGACGGCGACGATATACCCGTAATCGGTCAGAGTATCCATGTTGAAATCTGCCCTTGTCTCGATGATACGGTTCCGTCCGGCCCCGCTGCGTAATACAGACACTCATAGGCCGTATAGCTCAGGATCACAGGCAGAGGAACCTCCGGTTCTTTTCCGTCCTTTAATGGCATGAACAGGACACAGGACAGACGGGTGCCGTCCGGCATGGTCAGGTAGGTATGGGTCTGTTTCCGGCCGTTATAGTTTTTTTCCATAAAGAGATCCTTTCCCGCCAGATCAGAAACTGTGCTTATTTGTGTACAGTTCCTTCTTTTCTGTCGTTACGATTATAGCACTCTTTTCCTGAAAAGCACACGGTCTTTATTATTCTTTCCATAAAGCGGCAAACTTCGGAAACTCCTTATATTCCCGGAAGGAAGGAATGGTAAGCAGAACGTCGTCCATGCGGACGCCTTCTGCCATGGATGGGTTTTCATCCAGGAGCAGCGTCTCATTTTTCTCCCCGAACGGTTTCCAGGTGATCCCCAGGCTTTCACAGCCGGGACGGCCGTTCCTAGCCACACTCGCCCAGAGATCGCGGATCATGCGTTTCATCTTATCCGAAAGAACGCCGCTCTGGTCGAAGATTCCCTCCAGCTCCGTACCGTGGCTGCACCGCCCCATGACAGTATCGTTTTTTCTCTGGTCGAAGACATACATATAGACATCCGCGATCCCCACAAGGCTTTTCGCGAAGCTGACCGCCGCGTTCCGGACAAACAGGTCCATTTTCATATCCATAAGGGCGGTCATTTCATCCCTCTCGTCCCTGTGATGGGAAAGATACTCCTCCACATACTCCGGATTCGTTCCTTTTTCCTTATCCAGCTTTCCCCAGTTGTGGTCGATCACCATCTGCCTGGCACTCTGCACATCATTCTCCGCCGCGAAAAGCTCAAACTGCTGGTCGTACTCTCCGCTGTTCGTCCCGAAGATGACCGTTTTTCCTTTCATGGCCCCGGACATCAGATAGTCCCAGTAATCCTCTTTGATACAGACACCGTCCACCGCTGTCGATAAAAACTTTGATTCTGTCCCGGGGTAAGGAGCCGGTCCCGCCGCCTCGTTCAGCAGCATCTGAACCTGATAAAGCTCCTCATTGGATTTCTGCAGCGCATCTTCCAGCGTATCCGCCCCGAGCTTCTCAAAAAACTTCCTTGCGATCTTTTCTCCGTCCTTTTTCAGGGTCATGCTGATATCCATGGCGAAGGAGCTCTGGCAG
>JAFOJB010000553.1 GCA_017420455.1 Blautia sp. | reverse complement strand
TAAAAGAGGAATCTACGGAGGAGCGGTAGGATACCTGGATTTTGCGGGAAACCTGGATACCTGCATCGCCATCCGTCTGGTATATAAAAAGAACGGACAGATCTGCATCCGTTCCGGAGCCGGCCTCGTCTACGACAGCGAGCCGGAGAAGGAATTCACAGAGTGTCTCAACAAGGCAAAGGCAGTGGTCAATGCCGTACAGATTTCTCAGGAGGGATTGGAATGATACTTTTGATCGACAATTATGACAGCTTCTCCTACAATCTGTTCCAGCTTGTGGGGAGCCTGGAACCCGAAATCCGGGTGGTAAGAAACGACGAGATCACCATAGAGGAGATCCGGAAGCTTTCTCCGGCGGCGATCCTTCTTTCTCCCGGCCCCGGAAAGCCTGCGGACGCAGGAATCTGCATTCCCGTGGTGAAAGCCCTGTCCGGAGAAATTCCCATCCTTGGAGTATGTCTGGGACATCAGGCCATCTGTGAAGCCTTCGGAGCCACCGTATCCTATGCGAAGGAGCTCATGCACGGAAAAAAGAAGACCATCAGAAGGACAGGAAAGAGCAGAATCCTTGCAGGACTGGAAGAAACCTTTCCGGCAGCGAGGTATCATTCCCTGGCAGCAATAGAAGAAACCCTGCCGGACTGTCTCCTGGTTACAGCCAGGTCGGAGGAGGGAGAAGTCATGGCAGTGGAACATAAAGAATATCCGGTGTTCGGCCTGCAGTTCCATCCCGAATCCGTAATGACCCCGGACGGAAAGCACATGATACAGAACTTTCTGAAGGAGACAGAAAGAAGGCCGTAAGGAACAGGAAGAAGGCAGTGAAAGACGTTTGTTCAGCAGAGCTGCGAGATCATCAGGAGGTATATTATGATTCGTGAAGCCATCATCAAATTATCCAGAAAGCAGAACCTGACGTATGAGGAAGCAAGAGAAGTTATGAATGAGATCATGGGAGGGCAGGCAACGCCGGTGCAGATGGCCTCTTACCTTACGGCGCTTTCCCTGAAGGGAGAGACCATCGATGAGATCACCGCCTCCGCGAAAGGAATGCGGGATCACTGCATCAAGCTTCTGCATGACATGGATGTGCTGGAGATCGTTGGGACCGGAGGAGACGGGGCGAATTCCTTCAATATTTCCACCACCTCTTCTCTTGTTATTGCAGCCGGCGGTGTGCCGGTGGCAAAGCACGGGAACAGAGCAGCCTCCTCCAGAAGCGGAGCGGCTGACGTGCTGGAAGCGCTGGGCGTCAGGATCACGCTTCCGCCGGAAAAGAGAGCCGAGGTGCAGGCAAAGATCAACCTGTGCTACCTTTTCGCCCAGAACTACCACATAGCCATGAAATACGTGGCGCCTGTCCGGAAGGAGCTGGGGATCCGCACCGTGTTCAACATTCTGGGACCTCTGAGCAATCCTGCCGGAGCAAAGATGGAGCTGATGGGCGTTTTTGATGAGACGCTGGTGGAGCCGCTGGCTCATGTAATGATGAACCTCGGCGTTACCAGAGGAATGGTGGTCTTCGGGCAGGATTCTCTGGATGAGATTTCCATGAGCGCGCCGACCTCTGTCTGTGAAATCCGTGACGGATGGTTCCATTCCTATGTGATAAATCCTGAGGATTTCGGCTATACGACCTGTAAAAAAGAAGAACTGACCGGAGGAACGCCTGAAGAGAATGCAGAGATCACCCGCCGGATCCTTTCCGGAGAAGAGCGGGGGCCAAAGCGGCAGGCTGTGTGCCTGAACGCCGGCGCTGCCTTCTACATTGCCGGAAAAACCGGCACCATGGAGGAGGGCGTACGCCTGGCAGAACAGCTGCTGGACAGCGGCGCGGCGGAAAAGAAGCTCCGGGAGTTTATCGAAGAGACGAATCGATGATTCCGGTGCCGGTTCCGATGTGTCAGAAAACCAGCAGAACGGGATCGGGCCATCCATACGGGAGGGACAGGAGGAGCAATGAATATTCTGGAACAGATCGCCCAAAAGACAGCAGACAGGATCGAAGAAGAAAAACGGAAGGTCCCTCTGGAGCAGCTGAAGGAACAGATCAGGCCCGGCAGTTCCGGCTTTCTGGAAGCGCTGAAAAGGCCGGGCATGTCTTACATATGCGAAGTGAAGAAGGCATCTCCCTCCAAAGGGCTGATCGCCCCGGATTTCCCGTACCTTTCCATCGCCCTGGAATACCAGGAGGCCGGGGCGGCTGCAATCTCCTGCCTTACAGAGCCCTTCTGGTTTCTGGGCGCGGATCGATATCTGAAGGAGATTACGGAAAATGTGACGATTCCGGTGCTTCGAAAGGATTTTACCGTTGACGAGTACATGATCTGGCAGGCGAGAGCCCTGGGAGCAGAAGCCGTTCTGCTGATCTGCGCCATTCTGGAGAAGGAAAGGCTGAGAGCGTACCGGCAGCTGGCGGAGGAACTGGGGATGGACGCGCTGGTGGAGGCTCACGACGAGAAGGAAGTGGAGATGGCGGCAAACACCGGCGCCAGGATCATCGGCGTGAATAACCGGGATCTCCGCTCCTTTACCGTGGATATGAACAACAGCATCCGTCTTCGCGCTCTGGCCCCTGCGGAAACCGTCTTCGTTTCCGAAAGCGGGATCAGAACCGCACAGGATATCCGGCTCCTGTATGAAAACCACGTGGACGCTGTCCTGGTGGGAGAGACATTGATGAGAAGCCCGGAAAAAAAGAAGATGCTGCAGGAACTGAACGGAGGGCCGCTGCATGGCAGTAACTGATAAAACGGAAGAAATGCGGAAGGCAGCAGAAAACAGCAGCATCCGGAAAAAGAAGGGACACACAAGACCTCTCGTCAAAATGTGCGGGCTGTCGCGGCCGGAGGATATTCTGGCAGTAAACGAGGCGAAACCGGATTTTGCAGGCTTCATCCTGGGATATCAGAAGAGCTTCCGGAATATTCCGGAGGAAACCCTCGCAGTGCTCACCAGCCTTCTGGATGAAGAAATCCTTCCTGTAGGCGTTTTTGTAGACGCTCCTCTGGAAGTGCCCGAAAGGCTCCTGAAGAAAGGAATCCTGAAACTCGCGCAGCTTCACGGAGAAGAGGACGAGGACTATATCCGAAGCCTTCAGGAACGCACCGGAAGGCCGGTGATCAAAGCCTTCACGGTAAGAAACGCCGGGGACATCCAGAGAGCATTGAAAAGCAGTGCCGACTATATCCTTCTGGACCAGGGAAAGGGCGGCGGCCAGGTCTTTGACTGGAGCCTGATCCCGCCCATAGAGCGGAGATTTTTCCTGGCCGGCGGACTCGGGACGGACAATATAGAAGAAGCGGTCAGAAAAGTACATCCCTGGGCTCTGGATCTGTCCAGCGGACTGGAAACCGGAAAAAAGAAAGACCCTGAAAAGATCCGCAGGATCATGGAGATCCTGGATGCAGCAGAAAAACGGATTCAGGGATAAAAGCGGGGGAATGTCAGGATGTACCCCTGTGCATACACTTGTGGATAGAGGAGCAGGATCACTATGCAGAATGGAAGATTTGGTAAACATGGAGGCCAGTATATACCGGAGACACTGATGAACGCGGTGCTGGAGCTGGAGGAGGCCTATGAACGTTACAGGGAGGATCCGGACTTCAACAGAGAACTTACAGACCTCCTGAATGAATACGCCGGCAGGCCTTCGCGCCTGTATTATGCGGCACATATGACGGAAGACCTGGGAGGCGCAAAGGTTTATCTGAAAAGAGAAGACCTGAATCACACCGGAGCTCACAAGATCAATAATGTCCTGGGACAGGTCCTGCTGGCGAAGAAGATGGGGAAGACCCGGGTCATCGCGGAGACAGGCGCAGGGCAGCACGGCGTGGCCACCGCCACGGCCGCGGCGCTGATGGGAATGGAATGCGAAGTGTTCATGGGAAAAGAAGACACAGAGCGCCAGGCGCTGAACGTATACCGCATGCGCCTTCTCGGAGCGAAGGTCCATCCGGTGACCACGGGAACAGCCACCCTGAAGGATGCGGTCAGCGAGACCATGCGGGAATGGACGAACAGGATTTCGGACACTCACTATGTGCTTGGCTCCGTGATGGGGCCTCATCCCTTCCCCACCATTGTAAGGGATTTTCAGGCTGTGATCTCGAAGGAGATCAAGTCGCAGATGCTGGAAAAGGAAGGAAAGCTGCCGGATGCCGTTCTGGCCTGTGTCGGAGGAGGCTCCAACGCCATCGGATCGTTTTACCATTTCATAGAAGACAGGGAAGTCGCCCTGATCGGCTGTGAGGCGGCCGGAAGAGGTGTCAATACCCGGGAGACCGCGGCTACCATCGCCACCGGGAAGCTGGGAATCTTTCATGGAATGAAATCCTATTTCTGCCAGGATGAATACGGACAGATCGCGCCGGTGTACTCGATCTCCGCCGGTCTCGATTACCCGGGAATCGGTCCGGAGCATGCGCACCTGTATGATATCGGCAGGGCGCAATATGTCCCGGTAACCGACGAAGAAGCCGTAGAAGCCTTTGAATATCTCTCCCGTATGGAGGGAATCATCCCGGCAATCGAAAGCGCCCACGCCGTAGCCTATGCCAGAAAGCTGGTACCTTCCATGAGAAGGGACCAGAGTGTGGTGATCACGATCTCCGGCAGAGGAGACAAGGACTGCGCTGCCATTGCAAGGTACAGAGGGGAGGATCTGCATGAATAAGAGAATCGAAGAAGCATTTCAGCATGGGAAGGCCTTTATTCCGTTTATCACCTGTGGAGATCCATCCCTGGCCGTGACGGAAAAGCTGGTCTTTGCCATGGAGGAAGCCGGAGCCGATCTGATCGAGCTGGGCATTCCGTTTTCCGATCCCACGGCAGAAGGGCCGGTCATCCAGGAAGCGAGTACCAGGGCATTGTCCGGAGGAGTCACCACCGACAGGATCTTTGATATGGTGCGCAGCATCCGGAAAAAGTCAGTCATCCCCATGGTATTCATGACCTACGCCAATGTCGTGTTCTCCTATGGGACGGAACGGTTCCTGAAAACGGCCGCAGAGATCGGAATGGACGGACTGATCCTCCCGGATGTTCCCTTTGAAGAAAAGGAGGAGTTCGACACTGTCTGTAAAGAGCACGGACTGGATCTCATTTCCCTGATCGCGCCTACCTCCAGAGACAGGATCAGCGCGATCGCGAAAGAAGCCGAAGGCTTCGTCTACTGTGTTTCCTCCCTTGGAGTCACCGGCGTCCGCAGCCGGATCACCACCGACATCGGCGCCATGGTGAAGCTTGTAAAGGAAGAAAAGGACATTCCCTGCGCCGTAGGCTTCGGCATCTCCACTCCCGAACAGGCCAGGGACATGGCAAAATACGCCGACGGAGTAATCGTAGGCTCCGCCATCGTAAAGCTCTGCGCCGCCTATAAAGAAGACTGCGTACCCCATGTATCCGAATATGTGAGATCCATGAAAAGAGCGATGAATGAATAATGACACATCC